>CAIWKX010000020.1 GCA_903913315.1 uncultured Bacteroidota bacterium
AACGTGATAAGAACCAAATAGTAATTAAATCCAAAAAACCATTAATAAAACGGTTTATTCCAAATTTTGACTCTCCATATTTTCTTGCTTGGTGTTGGACTACTTTTTCACCAATTTTTACAAAACCTGCGTTTTTCGCTAATACAGGAATATATCGGTGCATTTCTCCAGACACTTCAATGTTTTTGATGACCATATTTTTGTAGGCTTTCAATCCACAATTAAAATCATTAAGGTTAACACCAGAAGTTTTTCGAGCGGCCCAATTGAATAATTTGGAAGGAAGATTCTTAGTTACTACATGATCATATCGTTTCTTTTTCCAACCCGAAACTAGATCAAACCCTCCATTAATAACCATATTGTAAAGCTCTGGTATTTCGTCTGGACTATCTTGTAAATCCGCGTCCATAGTGATAACTACATCTCCTTCTGCTTTGGCAAAACCAGCATGCAAGGCTTGTGATTTTCCAAAATTCCTTAGAAATTTGATACCTTTAACATTAGCGTCTTTTTTAGAAAGTTCTTCGATGGTTTGCCATGAATTATCGGTACTTCCATCATCAACAAAGATAACTTCGTAGGAATAATTGTTAGCATTCATGACTTTCTGAATCCAAGAATGCAATTCAGGTAACGATTCTTGTTCGTTTAATAATGGGATTAGTATGGATAAATTCATTAAAATTAGAAACTTTGATTAGGGTCTTTTTTTACAATTGCTCCAATTATTAATGAATAAATTAGTCCAATAAAAGCATATATTACCGCAGAAGATGGAATAGCGATAGCAGGATTTAAGAATTTTTTTGAAAATGAAATTGCCATGTCAACTTGATCAGAAGTTAATTGAGGACTTTTCTCAGCCATAATCACTCTCATTTTCTCAAACATATGTTGAAAATACTCAGGAAAAATCATGTTAAAGACACTTGAAAAAATAGAAGAAATTATAGCTGCAATAATACAAATTGTAACCCCAATTTTAAGACATTGCCCGAAAGAAATGAATCCAGAATTCAATTTTGTTTTAAAATTATTGCATCCAATGAAAATAAATAATCCTGGTAAAATAAAGAAGTTTAAAACGTTGATTGTAATTCCATATCCACGGTTAGTTTGAGGATCAACACTCATTACATATCCGATAACAAATTCCAATATCATTAGTACGCCAAAAAGCATTCCATAAAGCAAGGCTGATTTAGCAGGAGAAATATTATTTTCCATCTTTTTAGTATTAAAAATTAATTCACAAATATAGTAATTCCATTATTATTGCAGAATATATAATTCAATTAAAAAAAGTGATATAAACATTTGATAATTAAAAAATAGTTGTATTTTTGCCACCTCAAATAAAAAATAATAATTAAAAGTTGTAGCCCGTTGATACCTTTTATAATGAAAGCTTCACAACTAACTACTTCATAACAAATAAAAGATTTACACAATGAAACAAGGAATTCACCCAGAAAATTACAGATTAGTTGCTTTTAAAGACATGTCAAATGAAGATGTTTTTATTACTAAATCAACAGTAGAAACTAGAGAAACTATTATGCACGAAGGTGTTGAATACCCAGTTTATAAAATGGAGATTTCTAGAACTTCTCACCCTTTTTATACAGGTAAATCTAAACTTATTGATACAGCTGGACGTATTGATAAATTTAAAACTAAATACGCTAAACACGGTAAATAATAATTGCAGTGTTCAAATTTTATTAAGACCTTCCAATGTATTGGAAGGTTTTTTTATGAAATAAACTTTGTAACTTTGGGCTTTTAATTGTGCTGATTTTTATAAGTGCATACAAGGCAATGCCTTGTCTCTAACAATAACAACAAATAATAATTTTATGAACTATATTTTATTCGACGGTACCGTTCGTAACGCTCTTTTACCTTTTACCTTCACAAGGCCTGTAGCTGATATTCGAATTGGTATTTTAACCATTCGTGAAAAATGGGAGAAATATTTAGGATATACCACCACCACGTTGACTGAAGAGTATCTTTCAGAAAAATATCCAATGGTGGAAATGGCAGAAAACGTAATGATAAATGCTTCTTTTTTACCCAACGATATTTTAACGGAAATGGTAAAAAATTTAGAAAAGAATCAAGCCATTTTTAAAGGAGAGGAAGTTATTGCTTTTTATACCAATGATACG
>CAIWKX010000021.1 GCA_903913315.1 uncultured Bacteroidota bacterium
GTACATCCAAAATAGCCATATCGTTTTGGAGGGAAAATTCTTTTGTCTTTTTTGTTACAATAGAAAATACCCATTCTCCAGTTGTTTGAGTCATTATACCAATTTTCATAAGTTTCTTTTGTTGGTTTTTCGTCTGTTTGCATAGTTCTATTGTTTTGAGTGATGTTTTGGTAAAATTCTAAGCTATTTTGGTTTTGTATTGTAGATTGTTTGATTATCCTATTGCTTTAAATAAATACACTATTGAAGCTATTATTAACATTATTATTACAAGCCAACTATTAAAAATTTGAGCCATTGTACCATATTTGGAATACTCATCAGGATTTTCAATTCCATTTCTGTCTTTTAAAGACCATTTATTAAATTTATAAAATAGATATGAACCTAATGCATATAAAAAACTGTAAAATAAGTAACCGTAATTCATAATTTATTTTTGTCTTATTCTTTGTCATGCTGACGAAGGAAGCATCGCATTATCTTTTTCTTTTCGTAATTAGTAGTATGCGATTCCTCCTGTGTCGGAATGACAAAAACGAGAAACACTAACACCATCAACCTCAAAACAAATCTAACAAAAAAATCACACCTTACGATGTGATTTCAGTTTATTTAGTTCATGGATTTTTTATCCCTTGCGTTTGGTTTACCCATGCAACGTATGCGTCACGGTTATAGCCGCTTTTAATAGTTTAGAAATCGGGCAGTTTTGTTCTGCATCTTTGACTAAATCATTGAACGCTTCTGGAGAGATCCCTTCAATAGTAGCTTCTAATTCTAAATGAGAAGCCGTGACAGTTCCGTCTTCTAAAGTGATGGTGCCTTTGGTTTTTAGTTCTTGAGGCGTAAACCCTGCAGCTTGCAAATTGAAAGCTAGTTTCATTGTAAAACATCCTGCGTGTGCTGCAGCAATCAATTCTTCGGGATTAGTACCAATGCCTTCTTCAAATCGGGAGCCAAAGGAATACTGTGTAGCATTCAACACCCCACTTTGTGTCGTTAAATTTCCTTTACCGTCTTTACCTGTGCCGTTCCATACGGCGGTTGCATTTCTTTTCATACCTAAAAGTTTTAATGAGCCCTAAAGTTAATCATTAATAAACAAAATAAATAGTATCGTTTTGTTAATGTTTGTGGGATTGGTGGTGGTGTAGTTTAAAAGTAATCCAACAAAAAATCAAATCCTTATGATGTGATGTATATTTAGTTTATAGACACAAGCATGACGCTTGCGCTAGTGATGCTTGATAATAATGCTTGCACCAGATGGTGGATTTATGAAAAACAATAAATCAAACCTAAATTATCCTTCAAAGTGTTTTTTAGCTATCAAATACTATCATTTATGATAGGTTTTTTTCTTCAAAATACTATCATTTATGATATTTTTTAGCTCAATGCCATTTTTTAAATTTGTTTTAATCATGTTCGCAATTAGTTGCGATAAATTTTTTCAATTTAAGAGGAATAAGAAAAAGTGAAGTAGAAGATATTATTTCATCCAAGTCAAAAAAAGAGTCGTTTTATAGTAGAAAAAGTTCCTTTTTTTTTAAAAGAATCGTTTAAGGAGCTTAGAAGGTCGTTTAAGGAGCTTAGAAGGTCTTTGAAGCTGTCTAGAAAGTCTTTGAAGCTGTTTAGAAGGTCTTTGAAGCCGTTTAGAAGGTCTTTGAAGTCGTTTAGAAGGTCTTTGAAGCTGTTTATAAGGTCTTTGAAGCTGTTTAGAAGGTCTTTGAAGCCGTTTAGAAGGTCTTTGAAGCCATTTATAAGGTCGTTTTAATAAAAATAGTCTTTTTTTGAAGGTGTAAAGGTTAATGATTGCAAGATAAATTATTGAAAAACAATACTTTATAAATAATTAGTAGCATTAACATTATTATCCCTTTTTAATATTTTCTTGCTGGTGCACAAAGGCAGTAAGTTCTCTTGTAAATACATCCAACAATTTGGATGATTCTTTCATGTAGACAACAATTTGTTGCACCTCTTCTGAATTGTCAATACCATCTTCTAGTAGTAATGACAACCCCATTATTTTAGCAATGGGTTGTCTAATTTTATGAGAAATAATAAACATCATTTCCCGTAATCCTCTTTCGTAAATCTTTTGGATTTTTGCGGCTTTTTCAATTTCTTTTTGTGCCAACTTTAATTCTTTAGCTACCTCTTTTTTAGTAATAGTATGGGCTGTAATTGTTTTTTTAGCCTGTACTAAATCGGTTTCACATTGTGCTAATTCTTTTTTATGTGCAAAAAGTGCCGCGTTATCATCGGCAACTTCAATTTTGTTTTTTTTATCAGCCATAATTTCTATAGTATTTAAGGTTATTGTTTATACTCCTTTATACTTAAAGTTACAACTTATTTATTTGTAAATGATAGTATTATGATTTTATTATGACATAAAATAAATGTGATAATAGTGTAAATTATTGTCTCTTTTATGTAATACTTTTTGGGGGTAACCCACCGAACTTTGCCTAGTGTTGAAACTTAATTCAACCAAAATATAAATACAATGAAAAATAATTCAGAATTGCAAACCGATGTTCAAAACGCGATCAAATGGGAACCTTTATTGAATGCAGCAGAGATTGGCGTAACGGCTAAAGATGGGGTGGTATCGCTTACGGGTGTAGTGGATAGCTATGCTAAAAAAATGGAAGCTGAAAATGCTGCCAAAAAAGTGATAGGAGTGAAGGCTTTGATTGAATCAATTGAAGTTAGATTTCCTAATGCGTGGGGTAAATCTAATGGAGAAATTGTCATAGAAGTGCTTAAAGCATTGAAAAATAATTATTCTTTTCCAGATGATAAAGTGACTGTGAAAGTAGAAGATGGTTGGGTAACGCTTGAAGGAGAATTGCCTTGGAACTATCAAAAAGAAGAAGCCAAAGGTTGTGTCAACTATTTGAGAGGCGTTAAAGGGGTGACTAATAATATTGTTATTAAAGCGGAAACGCATGATACTATTGAACAAAAGGAAGTTGAAGCTGCTTTGCGTCGAAGTTTGTCTGTAAACGATAGTGATATTAAAGTTAGAGTTTTAGGAACTAAAGTTACTTTGTCTGGAACAGTAAACTCATGGTATCAAAAAGAAGAAGCGGCTAGAATAGCATGGAAAACACCAGGTATATGGAGTGTTGTCAATGATTTGGCTGTTGATTATTATTATGAACTAGTGGGGTAGAGTTATGAATTATGAACTGTGAGTTTTAATTTTGAAATGACTGATTTTACTATTCACTAATCACTAATTACTATAAAAATAACATAAAATAACAATATCATGACATACAATGGATATCCCTATTGGGGAATGGATTTAATCTGGTGGTTTATATGGGTTTTAGTGTTCTTCTGGATATTTGCAACGCCTTATTCCATACCAGGTGAGCGTAGGAGGAAAGATTCAGCCTTAGATATTCTTAACAAACAACTGGCTTCGGGACAAATTAAAACCGAAGAATATAAGAAAAAGAAAGAATTGATTGAAAGTTAAATTTGGGTTTTTGGTTTTGTTTGGGTGACTGCTTCAGCGATGGAGCAGTTTTTTTTTTGAAGTAGTTTATACTTTTTTTACTTAGCTGTAAAGCTTTTGTGTCTTTTGTGTTTAAAAAAGTTTTCAATTCAAGCGAAGCGCCTTCGTGTCTTAAAATAAACCTTCGTGTTCTTTGTGCTTTTCCTTCGTGTCTTTGTGGTTAAAAAAATCCTTTTGTATCTTTTGTGATTAAAAAAATTTTCAATTCAAGCGAAGAGCCTTCGTGTCTTAAAATAAACCTTCATGCTCTTTGTGCTTTTCCTTCGCACCTTCATGGTTAAAAAATCCTTTTGTGCCTTTTGTGTTTAAAAAAATCAATTCAAGCGAAGCGCCTTCGTGCCTTCGTGGTTAAAAAATCCTTTTGTGTTTAAAAACCCGTGTGGCAATTATGTAATATATAACCCACAATGTGTAACACATTTGAAGCCAATGGAAAGCATCTTTGTACTGTAATAATACATCAACTAAAATCAACTATCATGAACAATTTACTTTACACCATAGCAATACTGCTAGTCATTTTTTGGGCATTGGGTTTCTTTGTGTATAACGCAGGCAATCTAATACATCTTCTTCTTGTCATTGCTGTAGTAGCTATTCTACTGCGAATTATAAGTGGTAAGAGCATCGTAAAATAATTAATAATACGCATATAACACTAAAAACAATTAAAATGAAAAAAGCAATCTTATTGATCGCAATGGTAACTTTAACAGTTACTGGTTCCTACGCACAGTCGGAAACAACCACCACCACCACTACAAGTGGTAATCGAGACAAACTATTCTTTGGTTTAAAAATTGGTACCAACTATTCTAATGTCTATGACACCCAAGGGCAAGATTTTGTAGCCGATGCTAAATTCGGTTTAGCCGCAGGTGGATTTGTTTCTATTCCATTAGGTACTTATTTTGGAGTGCAACCCGAAGTTTTATTTTCTCAAAAAGGATATAAATCATCAGGTACGTTCTTAGGCAGTTCTTATACGATGACTAGAACAACCGACTATCTTGACATTCCAATTCTAGCCGCTTTCAAACCAATTGAATATGTAACTGTATTATTTGGACCTGAATTCTCCTATTTGATGAAACAAAAAGATGACTTTACAGGGGGTGGACTTTCTTCTACTCAAGAACAGACGTACACAAACGATAATTATCGAAAAAACATCTTCGGTTTAACTGGTGGTGTAGATTTAAATGTTGACCATTTAGTGATTGGTTTACGAACAGGTTGGGATGTATCCAACAACAATGGAGACGGAACTTCGACTACTCCAAGATATAAAAACATGTGGTATCAAGCTACAGTAGGTTTTAGATTTTAATAATTAATTTTAATATATACAACAATGGACAATTCAACAAAAAGTGCAGGTAAAGTAATCGGTTCTTTAGTATTAGGAGCCTTAGCAGGAGCAACATTAGGCGTATTATTCGCACCCAGAAAAGGAACAAAAACCAGAAATAAAATCGCTGGAAGTGCCGACAAAATGGCTAAAGATTTAAAAAGAAAAATGAGCAAAGAAGCAAAAGATTTCAGAAAAAGCGTGAACAAAGAAGCCAAAATGCTTAAAAACAAAGCGGCTGAGCTAGAAGATTTAGTAGAAGGAAAAATGGAAAGTGTATCGGCTTCGTTAAAAGAAAAAGCCAACGCTTTGCTACACATGAATGCTGATCACGAAATCAAACAAAAATAAGATGAAAACACCTATTTTAAAACTAGTTATACTTGCTGCAATAGTAGGTATGGTTTACATCAGTTGTAACAATTCACCTAAGGCTAAAGAAGAAAATCTAAAAGAAGCCAAAGATGAAGTTGTCGATGCCAAAGCAGATTTAGCGAAAACGACCTTAGATTCTATAAATGATTTCAACAAATACAAAGAGAGTATGGAGAAAAAATTGGTTGAGAATGAAAAATTAATCGCTGATTTAAAATCTAAAAACACTTCTAAAGACAAATCCACTCAGGCGTTATACGTTAATCAGTTGGATAAATTGGAAATGAGAAATGGCGAATTGAAACATAAAATTGAAGCATACAAACAAGGACCAGAACAAAAATGGGAATTGTATAAAGTAGATTTCAATAAAGACATGGACGATTTAGGGAAATCTATTTCAAACATGGCAGAACGTAACATGAAAAAATAATACGATGAGAACTTTAAAATACACAATAGACGTCAGAACTGTTTTAGTAATACTTACATTGATTTTATTGTTGTTCACATTTGTATCGTGTGCCAAAAAAATTACTTTCCTTACCTCATCCGTAGTGCCGGCAGCAAGAGGCGAAGTAGCAATTAAAACGGATAAGAATAAAAACTTTGACATTCATTTGCAACTTTCCTATCTCGCCGAACCAGAACGATTACAACCAGCCAAACACGCCTATGTGGTTTGGATGGTATCTGACGAAAGTGAAACACCTATTAACTTGGGTCGAATTATTGGAACGTCTAAACTGAAAATACAATTTGAAACCGTTACGGCGTCAAAACCAAAACGAATTTTTGTTACAGCGGAAGAGGATGCCAGTACGCAATACCCCGGAAACATGGTGGTTTTGGAGACAAATAACTTTTAAAAGTTTTTAGTTTTACTTTTATAAATTGGTTAGTTATGGAAGAACTGCTCTAGGGCGGTTCTTCCTTTTTTATTGCTATTCAGAAGCGATTTATTTTATAAAATTCTACATGTGTGAAGCATGTAACTTATCGCAATAACTGTGTAACAATAAACATTGGGTATAGGCTGACCTTTGACAAATAGAAATTAATCTATGTTTAATACTTTTATTATGAAACTAAAATTACAATTTAAAATACTACTAATGACAGCGATGATGCCGTTAGTAAATTTTGGTCAAGCTCCTACTATGGGAACGTCGTCTAATTTTGTTCTTTTTACTTCTGTGGGTGCCGTTACGAATACTGGTATTTCACATCTAACAGGAAACGTAGGAACCAACGGTGGTTCTAGTACTGGATTTGGAAATGTTGATGGCGTAATGCACGATGGCGATGGAACAAGCGCTCAATGTGCTGCCGATTTAACGTTGGCTTACAATCAGTTAAACAATACGATTCCAACGTTTTTTCCAGCTTCTTTATTGGGGAATGGACAAATCCTAAACGCAGGAGTCTATTCTATTACGAGTGTGGCAACATTAAACGGAGATCTTACCTTAGATGCTCAAAATAATCCTAATGCGGTTTTTATTTTTAAAATAGAAGGTGCTTTTTCTTCTGCAGCTAATTCTCAAGTTAAATTGGTCCATGGAGCACAAGCCTGTAATGTGTTTTGGAAAATTGAAGGCATGGTAGATTTAGCTACTGGAACCATCATGAAAGGAACTATTGTAGCCAATAATGCAGCAATTTCCATCAACACAGGAGCCATTCTAGAAGGAAGAGCTTTGTCGACTTCGGGCGCTGTTTTGGTAGATGGTGTGTTATCGTATAAACCTATTGGCTGTGGTAGTGTTATTTTAAATGGTCCAACAGCACCTAATCTTAATAGTACTATTTGTTATACTATCTTTTCAACCAATGGATCGGTGTCTAATGCAGGAGTAACCTATGCAACGGGTGATGTTGGGACTAATGTAGGTTTGACTACGGGCTTTGATGCATTGAATGTTACGGGTATGATTCACCCTATACCGGATACTTCCACTGCGGCGGCAGCAGCAGATTTACTTACAGCTTATAATTATCTTAATGTTTTGCCCTTTGATATTGAATTGTTATACCCAGCTCAATTTGGGAACGATTTAGTGTTGACACCGCATACCTATTTGCTGAATGCAGCAACTGTATTGACCAACACGGTGTATTTAGACGCAGAAAATAATGCTAATGCTGTTTTTGTTGTCCAAATTAATGGCGCGCTTTCAACTAGCACTTATGCTAAAGTATTGCTTGTTAATGGGGCTCAGGCTAAAAATGTGTATTGGAAAATAGATGGAGCTGTTTTAATAAGTGATTATTCGCAATTTAAAGGAACTATTATCTGTAACAATGGGGCCGTTAATTTGCTGACAGGGGTATCTTTAGAAGGAAGAGCAATGACTACTGCAGGTGCTTTGAGTGTTGCTGCTATAACTTCAACAATGACCGTTGGATGTGCCACTATGGGAGTGAATCAAAATGTAGCCGCTAGCGAAATGGTTAATTTTTATCCAAATCCTTTTGACAAAGTTCTAAATGTGAACTTGAACAACTCTTCTTATTTGAATGAAGTACAATTGTATGTCTACGATGTCTATGGCAGAGAAGTATATACTACAACAATAAATGATTTGATTACGCAGCTAGACATGAGTAAATTATCTTCAGGTGTTTATTTTTATAAAATAAATAGTTTGAATAAGACCATTCAGTTTGGGGGATTGATTGCAAAATAATTCACAAATGTTCTAGCGTAAAAATCCACGGCAAATTGTCGTGGATTTTTTATTATGTTAAAGTGTGAATTGTACAATTATTAGCATAATATATGCAATTTCTATGGTTGTACTTTGAGTAATTTTGTATTCCTCACATCTCACTATTTACATAAGTATTAAACTGTTTACGATGAAATCTTTTGCTGCTATATTAAAATATACCAACCCAAAACTCGTGCGCAAACCAGCGGGTAAAAGTAGTTCAAGAACTGCTAATACTATAAAATTGATTAATGCCAACAAGCAGTTGCATGTTCAAAGTCAAGATAAAGAAGCCCGCGCCGCAGAATTGCTTATTGCTAATAAAGAATTACTTTTTCAGAATTTAGAAAAAGAAGATCGTGCTGCAGAATTGGTTATAGCCAATAAAGAATTACTTTTTCAAAATTTAGAAAAAGAGAAGCGTGCTATTGAATTGACTATTGCCAATAAAGAGTTAGCCTTTCAAAAAATTGAGAAAAGTAAAAAAGCGATTGAACTAAACTTTGTTTACAAAGAACTAGAAAAAGCAGATAAATATCATTATGACTACGCTGAAGGGTTAAAAGAAATCATGTTTATTACGTCTCATGAAGTGAGATTACCCCTAGCGAATATTATTGGTATCTCTGAATTATTAAACCAGACAGACAACACTCCAGAAGAAATCAATCAATGTATTGATTACTTAAAACAATCCGCACATTTATTAGAAACCTCCACCAAAGAATTAGCTTTTTATATTGCTCATTTAGAGCAACAAAGTAAAGCTGTGAAATGGTAATGATGTGGGAATAATACAATTCTTACTCTGTTAGATGTAACACCTTTAAGGGTATATCTAATGACCTTTGTTTCATAAACAATAAAACCATGAAACAAAAAAATCTAATAGTAACTCTGGCGATAGCACTAGTTACTTTAATTACAGGTTGTGCTAAAGATGATTTCCAAGAGACCATCGGCGTATGCCCAATTGTAACTGCAACAAATCCTATTTCGAATGCTTTAGGTGTGCCTTTAAATCAAGTAGTAACAGTTACCTTCAATGAGGCGATGAATCCTACTACTATTACCCAAAGTTCTATTACTTTATCGAGTACAACTGCTTCTTTTGGACCTTCGGTTCTTGTTGCTGGTGTTGTAACCTATTCGGGTGTAACTGCTACTTTTAGTCCGACAGCTAATTTAACTCCCAATACAACCTACATTGGGAAAGTTACGACTGCTGTAAAAGACCCTAAAGGCAATGCCTTGCAAGAAGATTATGTTTGGACTTTTAGTACAGGTGCTACATTACAACCTATTGTAATTGCCACTAGTCCTACTTCGAATGAAACTGGCGTTGTGTTGAATAAAGTGGTGCGCGCTACTTTCAATATGCCGATGGATGCAACGACGATAAACGCTACAACGTTTACTTTAAAACAAGGAACTACTGCTATTGCTGGTGTAGTTACCTATTCTGGAAATAATGCCTTTTTTGCCCCAAATGCTAATTTAACAAGCAATACTATTTATTCGGCTACCATCACTACTGGCGCTAAAAATACAGCGGGTACTCCAATTGCAGTGAATTATGTATGGAGTTTTACCACTGGAGTTATTGTAGCGCCCAAAGTAATTTTGACCGATCCACTGAACAATGCTACCAATGTTGCTGTAAGCAAAGTAGTGACCGCTACTTTTGATATGGCTATGAATCCATTAACTATTACTGGAACCACGTTTACCTTAAAAGAAGGAACCACGGCTGTCTTGGGCGTAGTTACTTATAGCGGTACAATGGCATCGTTTACGCCAACCAACCCGCTATTGTCTAATGCTACTTATACGGCTACTATAACAATAGGAGCCAAAAATATTGCTGGTGTAGCCATTGCAAGTGATTATGTTTGGAATTTTGCCACCATCAATTCTTCTATAGGTCCAGATTTGGGAACGATTAAACAATTTGGTGCCTTTGGTGGCAACGCAGGAATAACTAATCAAGGATTAAATACAGTGATTAACGGAAGTATCGGTACAACAGCCGCATCAACATTGATGACTGGTTTTCATGATGCTACCGCAATTTATACAGAAACACCTTTGAATGTAGGCAATGTTACGAATGGCATTTTTACGGCTCCTCCGATACCAGGAACTGCAGCTTCCTTTGCGATAGCTACACAAGGATTAGCCGATGCTAATGTAGCCTATATAAGTATGTCACCAGCTTCAATGCCAGGAGGTGTTGATGCAGGAGCAGGCGAATTGGGTGGTTTAACATTAGCCCCTGGAATTTATAAATCAGCAAGTGGAACGTTTAATATATCCAATGGTAACCTAACGTTGGATGCACAAGGAGATCCTAATGCTACTTGGGTTTTTCAAACTGCTGCTGGATTGACTGTTGGTATTGCCGGTCCAACGGGTGCCAAAAGTGTTATTTTAATCAATGGTGCCTTACCTAAAAATGTTTTTTGGTATGTGGGAAGTGCCGCAACTATTAATGGTGCTGGCGGTGGAACAATGGTTGGAACTATCATTGCTTATTCGGGTGTGACGTTTTCAACTCCTGGAAATGCAGCGCAAACCATCTTAAACGGAAGAGCTATATCACTTGTTGCCTCAGTAACAATGGTCAATACTACCATTAATGTACCTCAATAATACAACCATTCAATCTACAAAAAAATAAAATCATGAACAACAAATCAACACTCGTCATGGATGCTCATCAGATGAAAACCATTACCCAAAAACAAGTACAAACTCTACTCATCGTTACCCTTTTATTACTTTCGTGTCTAACCACACTGCGAGCACAGGATAAACGATACACTAAACCTTCATGGTTCTTTGGTGTAGTAGGTGCTGCAAATTTTAACTTCTATAGAGGTTCTACACAAATGCTAAATGCTGATTTCACACCGCCAAGTGCTTTTCATAATGGAGAAGGCGTAGGCTTGTATGTAGCACCGAATGTTGAATTTCACCGTCCTGATTCAAGATGGGGATTTATATTTCAAGCAGGTTTTGATAGCCGTAGAGGAAAATTTGATGTCATTTCAGAACCATGTAATTGTCCAGCTACGTTAACTACAAAACTAAGTTATATTACTATAGAGCCTAGTTTACGTGTTTCGCCATTCAAAAATAATTTCTATTTGTATGGTGGTCCTCGATTGGCATTCAACCACGATAAATCATTTAACTTTGAGCAAAAAACAAATCCTACCTATCCGCTTCAAGTTCAGAATCCCGATGTAAAAGGTGATTTTAGTGATATCAGAAACACAATTATCTCTATGCAGATTGGCATGGGCTATGATATTCCGTTAAATGCCACCGATCGCAAAACACAATTTGTATTGTCTCCTTTTTTATCGTACCATCCTTACTTTGGACAAAATCCTCGTACAACTGAAACATGGAATGTAAACACACTGCGAGCTGGATTAGTCTTGAAATTTGGTCAAGGTCATTTGGAAAAAATGATTGTTGATGGTGTGGTTCAGTTTTCTATCAACCCACCAATCAATGTGAAATATGTGAAAAATGTTAGAGAAGTCTTCCCAATTAGAAATTACATTTTCTTTAATACAGGTTCCACTACTATACCCGAGCGTTATGTGCAACTTAAAAGAAATCAAGTTAAGGATTTTAAAGAAGATAAAGTTCAGTTTTCTACACCACAAAACATGTCAGGACGTTCTAATCGTCAGATGCAGGTGTATTATAACATCTTGAATATTTTGGGTGATAGAATGGTCAAAAATCCAACTTCTAAAATAACGCTAGTAGGTTCCTCTGAAAATGGAGTGGCAGAAGGTAAAGTTATGGCGCAAAATGTAAAAGACTATTTGGTTACTATTTTTGATATTAATGAGGGTAGAATTACGGTTGAGGGTAGAGAAAAACCAGCTATTCCCTCAGAAGTTAAAAATGGTGTCCGAGATTTAGATTTACTAAGAGAAGGCAACAGAAGAGTTACCATCGAAAGTGATTCCCCTGAATTATTAATAGAATTTCAAAGTGGTAAAGATGTTTCATTAAAACCTATTGAAATTATTTCTGAAAATCAAATTCCTAATGGTGATGTTGTTTTTAATGTGGGTAATGCCAAAGAAGCCTTAACTTCTTGGACCATACAAACTAAAGCTGAAAATGGAAAAACACAAACTTTTGGTCCGTATTCCGAAGAACAAGTAGCTATTTCTAGAAAAAATATCATGGGAGACCAACCCGAAGGTAATTATAAAGTAACTATGAGTGGTACTACCAAATCAGGTAAAAACATTACACAAGAGAGTGTGATGCACTTAGCTCCTTATGTAGCTCCCGAAGTGCAAGAAAGTATTCGATTTAGTGTAATATATGAATTCAATGAAAGTAAATCGATAGCTATTTATGATAAATATTTAACTGAAATTGTCACTCCTAAAATTCCATTCAATGCGACTGTTATTATTACAGGACATACCGATACTATTGGAGAAGAAAATTACAACAGAGCCCTTTCATTAGCTAGAGCAAAAGATGTGAAAGGAATTTTAGACAAAAGCTTAGCCGCCCTTGGCAGAACCGATGTAAAATTTGTAGTTACTGGAGAAGGAGAAGATGAAAAACTAGCACCCTTTGAAAACAAATTTCCAGAAGAACGTTTTTACAATAGAACAGTCGTAATTGATATTGTAAAATAGTTTTTCATAAATCCGCCTTAAAAATGATTGAGGCGGATTTTTTATTGTTAGTAAGTCCAATTGAAATTGTAATATGTGAATTATGTAACTCATTTATAAACTTATGCAAGCGATTCGCTTTAATAATTACGAACCTTGTGTTAAAAATGGAGAAGATAATCTTCTCATAAAAAATCAAATAAAACTGTTATATATGTCAACTAAAAGAAAGCATCACTCTGTTATTGAAGAGTTAGTAACTTTAATAAAAGAACACCATTGGACAACCGATTTTACTACTGCTATCAAAAGTGCCCACGATAAAAAATTACCTCTCATTGAAAATGTAGCCACATTAGAAGACTATTTAGATTGGTTGAATGAATTTCTATATTGGATTCCTCAAGAAGATTCTACAGGAGGATGTGTAAATGATCATTTGAGTGCTTCCTATTTTATTGCGGATCAAGAACCGCTTTTGTCTTTACAAAATAAAATAATAGCCCACGATAAAGCACCAGCTTCTACTCCTTTTTCAAAGTGGTTGACTGATTACGCTAATGCATTGGGCGCTTTTCATGATACCCCTGAATCATTGACAGAAGCCTCTGAAAAAACATTTTATGATACACCGTCTTATAATATGCATGAGTATTCAAAACCTCATGGTGGATGGAAAACATTCAATCAATTATTTGCAAGACATTTCAAACCAGGATATCGTCCTATTGCTAGTGTTTCAGATCCAACTGTTATTGTAATGCCTGCCGATTCAACCTACGCAGGTCAATGGGAGATTCGGAAAGATTCTAATGTAACCGTTAAAAAAATTAATTGGAAAATTAGTGAATTATTAGAAGGAAGCCCTTATAGAGACCGATTTGTAAACGGGATGTTTATGCATTCTTTCTTAAGTCCTTTAGATTATCATCGTCAGCATGCACCAGTTGGAGGAAAAGTGTTGGAAGCCCGCGTTATTCATGGGCAAGTGTATCAAGATGTGAAAGTAAAAGCGCAAGAAGAGAATCCAGAAACTCATCGATTGGAAGTACAACGCGTTTATGAAGATTTTGATGTAACGGGCTATCAGTTTGCTCAGACAAGAGGCTTAATAGTTCTTGATACTCCTATCGGATTGGTAGCCGTTTTACCTATAGGTATGTCGCAGGTGTCTTCTGTTATTATTACAGCTGAGGTTGGTGTAACGGTTCGAAAAGGGGAAGAGTTGTCGTATTTTCAATTTGGGGGCTCAGATATTATATTAGTATTTGAAGCTTCAAGCAATGTGAGCTTATCAGCACAACCTACTGTGCATTATAAAATGGGAACAAAAATTGGGAATGCGTATCCTGTAATTTAATAGCGAAATGAAAACAGATGATAAAAAATTAAGCACGGCATCGGGCATTCCTTATGTTGAAAATGAAAACACTATGAGTGTTGGTGCTAGAGGTCCATTATTATTAGAAGATTTTATTTTGCATGATAAAATGGCACATTTTAATCGGGAACGTATTCCAGAACGCGTGGTGCATGCTAAAGGCACAGGTGCTTATGGTAAGTTTACGGTTACCAACGATATAAGCCGCTACACCAAAGCAAAACTATTTAGTAAGCTAGGTAATAGTTGCAAACTATTCGCTCGTTTTTCTCAGGTTGGAGGAGAGAAAGGAAGTGCTGATAGCGAAAGAGACCCCCGTGGTTTTGCCCTTAAATTTTATACCGAAGATGGCAACTGGGATTTAGTTGGAAACAACACCCCTGTATTCTTTATAAAAGACCCCAAGAAATTCAGCGATTTTATTCATACACAAAAGCGTGACCCTAAAACTAATTTGAAAAGTCCGACAATGATGTGGGATTTTTGGAGCCATACTCCCGAAAGTTTACATCAGGTGATGATATTGATGAGTGATAGAGGCACACCTTTTTCCCATAGATACATGCATGGATTTGGGAGTCATACCTTTTCGATGATTAGTGCAAATAGTGATAAAGTTTGGGTAAAATTTCATTTTATCACACAACAAGGAATCAGAAATTTTACTGGAGCTGATGCCGATGCTATGCGTGGTATAGATCCCGATCATTCACAGCGCGATTTGGTAGAAGCTATCGAGAACAAAGATTTTCCAAAATGGGATATGAAAATACAAGTCATGACCCCTCAAGAAGCAAAGGATTTTCCTTTCAATCCTTTTGATGTTACTAAAATTTGGCCTCATGGTGATTTTCCTTTGATTGATGTTGGAACCTTTGAACTAAATGAAATCCCAAAGAATTATTTTGCTGATGTTGAGCAAGTTGCTTTTGCACCTGCTCATGTTGTAAATGGAATTAGCTATTCTCCAGATAAACTTTTGCAAGGTCGGTTGTTATCCTATCCCGATGCGCAACGGTATCGTTTGGGAGTTAACTATGAACAAATTCCGGTGAACAAATGTCCTTATATGACAGCTAATTATGAGCGTGATGGACACATGCGTGTGAATGGAAACGGAGAAGACAGCCCGAATTATTTTCCTAATAGTTTTGATAATCTAATGATAGATTACTCTTATAGGCAAGCTGCTATGCCTTTGGATAGTGCAATAGCCAATTGGTATGATAGAAATGGACCAGGTGATGATGACCATTATACACAACCTGGAATTTTATTCAAAAAAGTAATGACCGATGATGACCGAAAAAATACCGTCACAAATATTGTTAATTCCATGATGGGAATTACGGGTGAAATGAAATTAGATATTATTAATAGACAACTTTGTCATTTCTTTGCAATGGATAAACGATTAGGAACGGCAGTCGCTCAAGGTTTAGGAATAACCAACGAGGAAGAATTAATGCAGTAAGTACGCATGTTAGTCAAAAGAAAAATAAAAGAATGGCTTAAGAGGTATCTACCTCCGGAAATTGTAGGTACTATAACCGCAATTGCTGCTGCAACTCTTGCTCATCATTTTACATCCAATGGGATTACTATTGCCTATGTAGCCACTTTGGGAGAGTCTATTGGTTTTTTTGCTACTGTTTTTATACAACATCTAATAGTTGTTATTAAAAAAAATAAAATTATTGATAAATCATTTTCCTTTTTAGATTTTACTAAAATCATGGGAAGTATGGCAATTGAATATGGGCCTGCAGGCATTATTGATAGCTTTCTTCTGCGTCCGTTTTTTATGTATATATTTCCTAGTTTGTTGTCCAATTTTACGTTTGGTATTCTTGTTGGAAAAATAGTGGGTGATTTTACCTTCTATCTTTTGGTAATAGTGAGTTATGAGTTGAAGAAACTGAAAACGTTAAGAGATTAGAGAAAATAATTTTAAATAAATATATTAGAAAAGGGCACAAAAAAAGCCCTGACTTTCATCAGAGCTTTTCATTTTTAAGTGACCTCGACTGGATTCAAACCAGTAACCTCTTGAGCCGTAATCAAGTGCGCTATTCAGTTGCGCCACGAGGCCTTTTTTGTGGGTGCAAATATAGGTATAATTGTGTAACTTGCAAACCAAAATTAATATAAAATTAAAAAATATGTCACTTCAGAAATACATCCGTGATATTCAAGATTTTCCAAAACCAGGCATTAGTTTTAAAGATATAACACCTCTATTAATGAGCCCTCAGGCTAGAAAAGAAACTCTTGAAGTATTGCTTTCAAGCCTTAAAGATAAAAAAATTGACAAGGTAATAGGAGTGGAAAGCCGTGGGTTTTTCTTTGGTATTTTACTAGCAGATGCTTTGCAAGCAGGTTTTGTTCCAGTGCGCAAACCACATAAATTGCCTTTTACTACTATTTCTGCTTCTTATGATTTAGAATATGGCACCGATACCTTAGAAATGCACATTGATGCGATTCAAAAAGGAGATAGAGTACTAATTCATGATGATGTTCTCGCTACCGGTGGAACTGCTAATGCTGTCTGTGAATTAGTAGAACAACTTGGGGGTGAAATTGTACAATGTAATTTTCTTATGGAATTAACTTTCTTAAATGGTCGAGAAAAGCTAGGAAGTAATGCAATTTTTGCAGCTCTTACTTATTAGGTAATAGCGTATAGTTTTTAAGTTATTTTAAACTTCTTGTGGTAACATAATAACGATAGGCTAATAGTGCCAATTGCCACTTTTTAGCTTTGGAGGGATCTAACTGTTGTTTGGTAAAACTAGGCAACACTAGTTTGTTGAGCTTGGCCAATAGTTTGTACATCGATTTATCGTTTTAAGCTAAAATGTCCTTTAGTACTCCTGCCATCATCAAAATTGATATAATACCAATAATCATCTGCAGGTGCTAATTTGCCGTTGTATGTTCCATCCCAACCAGGACCTACAGGTGAAATTTGCTTGATTAATTTACCATATCGGTCAAAGATATGAATTATAGAATTGGTGTAAAATTGCCCATTAGCGCCTTTAATATTCCAAGTATCATTATATCCATCACCATTTGGCGTGAAGTATTGAGGCACTCCTAGTACCGATATGGTTTGTTCTGCAATACCACAACCATTCAAATCTTTGACATAAACCGTATGTATTCCCCAAGGCACGTTCTGGAAGTAATTAGACGTTTGATAAGGACCATAAGAATCTTCAATACTGTACACATAATCGCCATTGCCTGAAACAATAACTTCTACCGTATTGTTATCTGTTAAATCAACCACATGTATTGAATTTATTGTAGCAATAACTGAAGATTTCACGATTATAGTTCTGGTTTTAATACATCCAAAACTATTTTTGACATCTACTGAATAGGTGCCTCCTGTATTAACGGTTAAAGAATAATTGGTAGCACTTGGAAGTAGAACACCATCTAAATACCATTGATAGCTATAACTGCTGGTTGGGGTTCCGCTGAGTACTCCAGCATTAATAGTTACTGTAAAGGCGGGTAGATTGGTACACACCAATTCATTTGCCCAACCATTAGGATTCAAATCAATTTTTGGAGTTGGATGCACCACAAAACTTAATGTAGTTGTGGCTGTACATGTGGTATTGATTGGATTGGAAATGGTAACCAATACATTTTGAGTAGCCGTATTAAAAGGGTTAGGTAAATGATTCAATACCGTTCCATCTTGCAAAGTAAACGAAATAGTCATCCCAGTTTGAGCACCTAGCAGAATTGATTCATAAGTTGTCGTATTAAATGGATAACTACCATCTTGCAACGCGGGATCTATCTCGTCATCACATTGTATTAGTGAATCGGTAAAAGAAGTGGGTGTGAATACCTGGGGTAATTTATCCACTACAAACTGGATTGTTTCTTCATCATAACAAGGCCCATTAGACGCTTGTGTGACATTATTAGTTACCCGAACCGTAATGGTTTGAGACGTGTTCACTGTAAATGTAGGTATTGGATTGATTAGAGTACCCGTAGCATCATAATAGGTCACTGTTTTATTCGTTTGTCCATTTAATATTGAGGCTTGTAATGTTGAGGTATCAAAAGTATAACTACCATCTTGATCATCATCACAATGACGAATAGTGTTAGTTGCATTTACGGGTGTGGCGACAGGAAGAGCTTCTACTGTAAGTGTAATAAAAGGCCCAAGACCATAACATCCTTGATAATTATTACTATCCACTCGAACATAAATCAGCATCTGATTTAAAGTAGTATTTCTATAAGATGAAATAGTTGTAATCGGATTAATTTGTGCCAATGCATCGGCATTAGAAGCATAGTAGCTTATGGTATAGTTTGAACTTGGTGGAGGTAATATAGCATTGATATCATTGGTTACACTACTGAAATCGAATACTGCAGTTCCGTCGGTATCTGTTGAAACTCCCGTTATGGCATCATCACAAAGCGTAAAATTTCTATGGAAAGTAGCTGCATTAATTTGAGTTACAGAAACCACTAAATTGATTTGAGCTACTCGGAAACACCCATTAGCATTTTCGACACGAACATAGACCACATCGTTAAACGCAACGGGGTTGGTATAAGCAATAGGATTGTTTATTTTAACCGATACATCATTTGTATTAGCGCCTGCAAAAGTGGTAAAATAAGTAAAAGTTTCCGCAGCATAGTTTGTAGAAATTTGAGGATTGTTTACCGTTAGATTAAAAGTAGATATTCCATCAATATCATCATCGCATTGTTTTAGAATAATAGGGGTTGTAACAACAGGCAAGGCATAAGTAGTAAGTTTTCCTCCATTTGAATATAAACCACAAGAATTACCGTTTTTATTTAAAAACACTCTGTATTGATATCCACTCATCGTTGGGCTGACACTATAAATAGTTACAGAATCGGTGGTCACCCCAGAATAGGTTGCACTATTTGTTATGTTTGTCCAGGTTACTCCATTATCAGTAGATACTTGCCATTGGTAACTGGTTACCACATTAGAAACGATGGTAAAAGTAGCTGATTGCAATTCACAAGTAGTCACATCGGCAGGTTGAGTCGAAATGGTTATGGGTGCCCCAATTATATAATTTACATTTGGAATAGTGTATCCAGCACCACTGGTTACTATACCAAGCGCGTTCACTGTTGGAGGTGCGATCGCTCCTAATAAATCATCATTATTGGCATCGGTAAATCCTGCTTCAATTACATCAGAGCAGCCATCTCCGTCACTATCTAAATCAATATAATTATCGATACCATCACTATCTGTGTCGGCAACATTATAATTTAAAATTCCACTATCAGCAGAAGTTTCTAGTGCATCAGCTAATCCATTGTTACCGAAAGCATTTCCATCAATAATACCATTTAAATTGGTATCAGTAGCACCTGAACCTGATTCATTTAAATCATAAATTCCATCATTATCAGAATCCAAATCTAAATAATCAGGAATACCATCATGGTCGGTATCTATAGGAGTTAATCCAACTCCATAGGCATCATCAATACCATCTTGATTGATATCAACACCTGATTTGGGGATAAAAGTAGCTCCTTGTGCTTCAATATTATCTGGAATTCCATCGTTGTCACTATCCAAATCCAATTGATCAGGAATTCCATCTCCATCTGAATCTTTAGGTACACAAGTAGCTTTTAACTTGAAAGTAGCTTTATCTTCAACAGAATCGGAAAGATTTTTATGAGTAAAAATTAAAGAATTTGAAGAATTGGTTAAAAATTTGAAGGTACCTGTTCCAGCTGTCAAAGGAACTGTATTGTTAAGTCGGAAGCGAATTTCAAAAGAAGAATATTGAGTAACACCACTTTCATAAATTCCGTCATAATTGGTGTCAATCAAAAGTTGATTGTTTGGATTTAAAACAGTTATTGTTTTATTAATAGGAGAATTTAAAATAAAATCTCCATTTGAATCTATTAAATCAGTCGTGTTTGCCGTAGTAACATATTCCATATCTAATGAAATAGGTTGTGCAAAAGTAAGGGTATATTTGATAGAATTTGTTTTTCCAGCTGGAATATCAGAAATAAAACTACCGTCAGAATTTCCAAGTAATGGTGTTGGACTTGCTGTTCCTGAAGTTGTAACTGCTCCAATAAATGTGTTAGAATATGTGGCTACATTTATTGTTCCGTTAGTAGTATTGGCTAATGAAATAATTTGATCGCCATAGGATTCGTTACAATTTGTAATACCATCATTATCAATATCAAGATCAATGTTATCATTAATTCCGTCATTGTCCGTATCATTTGGACAGGAACTTACTGGGATTTCATCGGAGAAATAATCAATCCCACAAGCTGTTAATGAAGCTTTCACCTTATAATAACCCGGTTGTGTGGGAGTGTAAACATTAGTATTGGCACCTGCAATTGGATTTCCATTAAAATACCATTGGTACACATCAAAGTTACTTATAGCGTTTACATTCAAATTAATATTAGGGATACAATCAGAAAGAGAGGAAACAATAGGTTGAAATACAATTTCAGGTTTAAAAGTAAAACCAGAATAATAGCCACCGTAGGTTGCAGCTCCGCTTGTGCCATAATAGGAAACATATACTTGTTCTGTTGAAAAAATAGATACATTTCCAGTCAATCCTTCAATAGTATAAGTAACAAAATCGGTATTTCCTGTCACATTTAAAGGTCCAGTTACGTTAAGGCCTGATGGTAATCCTGAAAATGGATAGCTTACTCCATCTATAATAAAATTTAACGCAGCTCCTGTTTTAGTAACAATACAAACAGTTCCAAAAAAATCAGTTAAATTCCCCACTTCATTTATAAGCGGGATATTGTTGATAGATTTAGGGGTTTGGCAGCTTAATGGTGGGACAAAACACAAGTTTTGATTGGCTTGGTCAGTTGAACCTCCAATTCCTTGAAAGGCAAAAATATTTTTTGAACTCTTAACATATAGATTGCCATTAGCAGAAAAATCAGCGCCAGTTAAGGCCAAGTATTGCCCTGAATTCAGTGTTATATAAGGAGTTGTACTTCCATTTACGAAAATGTCTGTATTATCTGAATCCGCTATCAATATAGGTCTTTCGGTAACATCGACTCCAGAACCTTTTACAAAAATATATTCCGTTCCTGTTCTTTCTGCAGAAACAATTTGATCAGTGCCTAAATCTAGATTTGAAGTGGTGCCATCACTACCTGCAAAGGAACCACAATTAACTGCAATGGGTTTGTCAGAAGTAATAGAAGCACCAATTAAGCCATCTCTATTGGCATTCAACGGACCTTCTACAGCTATAACAAAACTTTCACCTGCATTTAATACAATATTGGCTGGAGTGCTTCCAGCTGCGGTATTATTAATTAGTTGAACACCAGGTTTAATATCACCAAACGATATGGTTGTGTTATTTTCGGTTGCTAATATTGAACCAAACGTGTAATAATTGTCATTAGTCGCTGGAGCTCCAGTATCGATAAAAGCACCAATTCTGAAATGTGTTCCAAGAGCAGCACTACCTTTAGAAACTAAACCACCGGCTTGATAGTTTTGGGGCGTTGATGTTAATCTAACATTAGCATAAATTAAATCTTGTGCAAGAATGATGTAACCTTTGTTATTTTTTATGGTGTTTACATCACTTTTTGAGATCAATAGTTGTGTATTAAATCCTGAGCCAATATCATATACGTATGGCGAATCTCTGCTTACTGTACCCGAAATGATTGAGCCACCAATTTCTTGAATTATAAAGTTTACGGGCGTTATACTAGGACAAGATATATAAATATATTGTTCTTGAGGTTCTTGACTGTCGGAGTTAGACAAGGGCGGAATATAATGAGTCTTACTAAATTGAGCAAAGCAATTAATTGATATTGATAGTATTAGTAAGTTTAATAGTAATCGTATTTTCATTCGCTAAAATTAACAAATAAATTAGATTTTAATGTTAAATAGCATATTATTAAGATTTTTTTAAGTGCTTATAGGTCTCTTTTCTTTAATAGAAAATAAGAACCATATACAAATAAAGTTGTCCAAATTAAAACAATAAAGATAGTTGAAAGATGTACATCATAATCTTTAGTCAAAGTAATGCCAATTTTGGAATTGATATTTTTTATTGCTGACAATTTAGTGAAAGGCTCAATTAAAAGTTGTGACATTGATTCTAGAGGAAGAAATCGATTTACTGAATTTATTAGTCCATGTTTACTATATACTAAAAAACATTCAAAAAGAAACCAAATAAACATAAAGCCTAAAGCAAAAGCAGAACGTTTTATCAATATTCCAGCAAATAAACAAAAGGAAAAGAATCCGATTAAATTAAAGAAATAAGCAAATAGATATTCCATTCGAGAAAATATTATACTTATTTCTGTGTAAGATGAAAAGAGCAATCCTAGTATTAATGAAGTGATAAAAATAAAGATTGTAGAAGCAATTGAAAATGCAATAACAGTTATAAATTTAGAAGCAATAAATTCTTTTTTGCTCATACCATCAATAAGATTCTGTTTTAATGTTCCATAACTATATTCGTTTGCCATCATGGAAACAATAATTATTGCAAAAAATATTTTTGCAAAAACTGCAATAAAAGAATTTAAATGCCAAATGAATGGAAAGTTGAAAATCCCCATTTCAGCTAAATGAAATTTAAAGGGACCAATATCAAATTTGATTGAAGCTACTAAAGCTATTAAACTTAATAATCCAAAATAAGTTATGGTTAAAATTCTACTAGCCTTGTTCTTCCAGATTTTCTGTAATTCTATAGTGAGTAATCGTTTCATATTCTTTTTATTTACCTGTTAATTGTAAAAATTGTTCTTCCAAGCTATTTTTGCGTTTCGCCAAATGATTCAAATAAATATTGTTATCGCATAAAAATTTATTTAATGATGCGGGGTCAATTTCTTGTTTAGAATAAACCAATACTTTTCCTTCTTCTGGAATTATTTTTTCAATACTTGGATACGATTTCAATACATCAATAAGTATTGGGTTGTCGTTAGATTGTAGTTCTATATATCCATTGTTAGAAGACATTCCTTCTACAGTTCCCGAATATAAGATTTCACCTTTACGCAATACTAATACATGCGAACACACTTTTTCTACTTCGTCTAGTAAGTGAGATGCTAACAGAATAGTGGTTCCTTGGTTTGCAATAAATCGGATAATATCCCTAATCTGATGAATTCCTTGCGGGTCTAATCCGTTAGTAGGTTCATCAAGAATTAATATTTCAGGGTCATTTAATAATGCAGAGGCAATAGCTAACCGTTGTTTCATTCCTAAAGAAAAAGTGCTGAATTTACTGTCTTTACGGTCAATTAATCCAACTACTTCTAATTTCTCTTGCACTTTAGTATAAGGAATACCTTTAATTTTACATACCAATTCTAAGTTTTCTTTGGCTGTCATATAAGGATAAAAGTTAGGCCGTTCAATTATAGCCCCTACTTTTTTCAAAGCTTCATGAGTTTGCATAGTACCACCAAACCAACTGTATTCACCGGAAGTTTTATTGACAACGTTCAATACAATTCCCAAAGTTGTAGATTTTCCGCTACCGTTAGGACCCAAAATGCCATAAACATTTCCTTTTTTGATTTCTAGTGAAACGTTTTTAACAGCTTGAAGGTTGCCATAACGTTTGTTGAGGTTTTTGATAGAAAGAATAGTCTCCACGATATAAATATTTGGTTTAAAAGTAAGACGATATAGTATATGATTTGTTACTGTACAATGGTTTATTTTAAAAATTTGTGTTTTCAAAAGGTGTTCGTCTATACTATTATCGACTAACGTCAATGCAGGTGCGGTTTAAAGAGTATTTTATCCTTTCAACGATTTTACTATATTTTATTGAATAGCCTTGTTACTTTTGAAGTATAATTAGTGAAAAACAACGAATGGAAATGAACATACAAAATATTTTTAACCCAGTTTTCAGAAAAGATTATTTAGATGGTTATTCATTAGGATTGGATCCTTATTCAAAAAAAAGTAGAAAGAAAAATAATGAAGCTTTTACTTTTGGGTTCAATTCAGGAAGGAAATACTATGAAGAGATGAATGGGAGTATTGTTGATGGAATTCCACATCAAATAGTTACAGACAAAGTTTTGGAAGAATTTCTTTTGGCAGGACTATTGGGTTTGAAAATTGATACTTATGGATATACTCCTCATCAACTTACTATTTTAGCAAAATGGTATCAAAGTGGCACCGAAAAATACGATGCCAAGGAAGGGATTTATCTTATTGGAATATTAGAAGAAAATGGAATTGAAATAGGGTATTAATTTAATTTTTAATCCAATGTAAATATCCTCAATTGTCTTACAATTGAGGATATTTTATTTAATCACGTTTGGGAGTATTTTTCTTTACTCTCTTTTCCTCTTTTTTTTCCTTTGCGGTTTTAAGAGGTTCTTTCTTTACCGTTTTTTTTGCGTCTTGACTTTTTGCCATGATTTAATTTTTAATTGCTAGTAGGTAAATGTAATTATTTTTTGTGTAACTAAAATTCATACTATAATTTATTTTTATTTAAGATTACAAACAACTAAGACTCGACAAACATAAAAAAAGAAAATAAATACTCCCAAATCTTGCAAATGATAGAGTTTGATTTTAAATTCACTCTCTCATCTCACTTTTTAGAGTGTACACAAAATTCTGTCCACTCTCTCAATTTTAATTTATTAACGTTAATTTTAATGCTTTTAACATCATTTATGATATTTTTAATGTCAATTTTGATGCTTTTAATGTCAATTTTAATGCTTTTAATGTCAAATTTGATGTTTTTAACGTCAAATTTGATACTTTTAATGTCAAATTTGATGCTTTTAATGTCAAATTTGATGCTTTTAACATCAAATTTGATGCTCTAAAATTTTTATAAGCTTGAAAAAAGTAAATAAAAATAAGTGTATAATCTGTGAACGTATTTTGGGTTTAGTTGTATCAAACTTGAATATTTATCGAATGAAATCTTTTCAAATCTGATGACCGACAAAATGACTCTATATGGTTTATATTGAAATGAAAAATTCTTTACAGATTTTTATCTTTATCGTAAACCATCGCTATGAGTTAGCCTTACCTTGCGTAGCTAACATTCCATGAAAAGCATCTCCCTTTGCCTTGAAAATATTCAGTCGGTTGACAGTGATAACAAATATTCAAATCAAAAAAAATGATTAATTTAGCCACTCAAAATATGATTATGATTTCAGAAGCACAATTTCAAGACGAACTTCAACTGATTATTCAAAATGCTATCCGAGAAGACGTAGGTGATGGAGACCATTCATCATTAGCTTGTATTCCTCATAATGCTCAAGGTAAAGCCAAATTATTGGTAAAAGACGATGGAATTATTGCAGGAGTTACATTTGCGAAAATGATTTTTAATTATGTGGATGCTGCCATGAAAGTAGAAACATTTATGGAAGATGGTTCTACTGTGAAATATGGCGATGTAGTTTTTAATGTTTCAGGAAGTTCACAATCAATATTAAAGGCAGAGCGATTGGTATTGAATTCGATGCAACGAATGAGTGCTATTGCAACGAAAACTAAGAAGTTTGTTGATTTGTTAGAAGGCACTTCTACTAAAGTTCTTGATACTAGAAAAACTACACCGGGTTTTCGTGCTTGTGAAAAATGGGCAGTTTCAATTGGAGGCGGAGAGAATCATCGTTTTGCTTTGTACGATATGATTATGCTTAAAGACAACCACATCGATTTTGCAGGCGGAATTACTAAAGCTATTAGTAAGACCAAAGATTATTTGAAAGCTAATAGTAAAGATTTAAAAATAATTGTTGAAGCCAGAAACTTAGACGAAATAAAAGAAATCTTGCAATCGGAAGGGATTTACAGAATCTTAATTGATAATTTTAATTTTGAAGATACTAAAAAAGCGGTGTCATTAATTGGGGATAAGTGTCTTACAGAATCTTCGGGAAATATTAATGAGAGTACTATTCGTAAATATGCCGAATGCGGTGTAAATTATATTTCATCGGGAGCCTTGACTCATTCGGTGTATAATATGGACTTGAGTTTAAAAGCCATTTAAATAAATGTCATTAGAAATAGAAGATAAATTATTAAAAATTCCTGTTGTTAGACAACTTGTTATCTTCGGAAAGTCAATAAAACTTCCGTGGTTAAAAGGGTTGTCGTTATATGATTTATTAGAATTGTATATTATTGGAATTGTTGAAGGAGCTGTTTCTTATAGAGCTACAGCTATTGCATTTAGCTTCTTTATGGCATTGTTTCCCTTTGCATTATTTATTTTAAATCTCATACCGTTTATTCCAATAAAAGGGTTTCAAGATGATTTTATGGCATTTGTACAACAAAGTGTGCCACCAACAACTTTTGATGCAATTTCTAAAATTATTAATGATATTTTGCATAACAGTCATTCAGGATTGATCTCTACCGGATTTTTCATGGCAATTTTCCTTATGGCAAATGGTGTAAATGCTATTCTTGGAGGATTTGAAAACTCCCATCATGTTACTATAAAACGTAAATATTTTCGACAATATATTATCTCTTTGGGATTATCAATACTCTTATCTTTGATATTAATCATTACAGTTGCCACCATAGTGATTTTTGAAGTCATTATTCAAGAAACAAAGATTCAGGATGTATTATCTAGCAGAATTCATCTTATTGAAATGGAAAGGTATACCTTCGTTGTAGCGATGATATTGATTACGACTTCCATTTTATTTAAGTTTGGTACTAAACAACAAGATAAACGATCTTTTATATCTATAGGAGCTGTTTTTACTACAATTTTAATTGTGCTGTCATCTTATTTTTTTGGGATATGGGTAGTTAGATTTTCTAAATACAATCAATTGTATGGTTCGATTGGTAAATTGTTGATTGTGATGTTTTATGTTTGGATAAATAGCATGATTTTACTTTTAGGGTTTGAATTGAATGCAACTATATATAGGTTAAGAAAACAGGAATTACTTAAAGAAAATAAAAAATAGTTAGGACAATGAATAATAAAAAATGCATTGTATTTTTACTCTTGTTGTTAGCTCATTTTTGTTTTTCGCAATCAGTTCTTGGAAAGTGGAAAACAATAGATGATGAAACTGGAAAAGAGAAAGGAATTGTAGAGATTTATGAGAAAGATGGCAAAATATTCGGGACAATAATTGAAATTTTGGAAGCTGAACATCGAACAAAAAAATGTATCTTGTGCCAAGGTTCTGATAAAAATAAACCAATTTTGGGAATGACTTTTATTAAAGGTTTGAGCAAAGACGGGAATGAATATAATGGAGGAAAAATTTTAGATCCCAAAAATGGCAAACTTTATAAATGTTATATTACTCTTGAAGGAAAAGATAAATTAAAAGTGAGAGGTTATATTGGGTTTTCTCTTTTTGGACGTACCCAATATTGGTATCGAGTAAAAAAATAGTTTTCTTTTGTTTATTTCCAACAATTATGTATTTCATTGAAGTAATTTTACCACTTTCTTTACCAAAAAAGTTCACTTACAGCGTTTCAGAATCCGAATATCATTATGTTAAGATAGGTATGCTTGTGGCGGTTCCTTTTGGTAGAGCTAAGATGTATACTGCGTTAGTGGTTGCTATTCATCAAAATCCCCCTACATTATATGAAGCTAAAGAAATTCATCAAATTTTAAATGAAAAACCTCTAGTAAATGAATTTCAAATTCAGCATTGGCAGTGGATTGCATCATATTATATGTGTGCTATTGGCGATGTTTTTCGTTGTGCTATGCCGTCTGCTTTTATTCTTGAAAGTGAAACTATTATTTCACAAAAACAGGATATTGTGATTGATGAATCTGAATTGTCTGATGATGAATTTCTTATTTATGAAGCATTACAGCACCAAAGTTCTTTGAAAGTTCAGGATATCATGGCAATACTGAATAAAAAAAATATTTTTCCAGTTGTTCAAAAATTACTTAATAAAAATGTGCTTTCTCTTCAAGAAGAAATGCTAGAAGAATATAAACCAAAGTTAATTCGCTATATTCGATTGCATCATGATTATTCTTCTGATGAAAGTTTGATATTTCTATTAGATTCGTTGAAAGGGGCAAAGCAAAAAGAAGCATTGATGCATTATTTTCAATTGAATGCTCAAAATAAAAAGCCAATATCCGTAAAGCAATTGACTGAAGTTTCTCAAGTTTCAGCAGCTATTGTAAAGGCGTTGGTTGATAAATCTATTTTTGAAGAATATTATATTCAGGAAGATAGGGTCAATTTTGAAAGTAATAAATTGGATAATGATTTGATTTTAAGTGATGCTCAGCAAACGGCTATTACAGAAATTAAAGAAAGTTTTAAGACTAAAGAAGTTTCGTTGCTTCACGGTGTAACTTCATCAGGGAAAACAGAGATTTACACTAGATTGATTGAAGAATATATTACAGCGGGAAGGCAAGTTTTATATTTATTACCAGAAATCGCTTTGACAACACAATTGGTTTCTCGTTTGACTGCTCATTTTGGAAATCAAGTAGCTGTTTTTCATTCAAAATATTCTAATAACGAACGTGTTGAGGTTTGGAATCAAGTACTAGATAATTCAGATAAAGCTAAAATAGTTATAGGGGCAAGGTCATCGTTATTTTTACCTTTTTCAAATTTGGGATTAATAATTGTGGATGAAGAACACGAGCAAACGTTTAAGCAGCAAGATCCCTCTCCTAGATACCATGCTCGTGATGCTGCTATAGTTTTAGCTTTATCTCAAAAGGCAAAGGTTTTATTAGGTTCTGCAACACCAAGTATTGAGACATATTTCAATGCTCAGTCGGGTAAATTTGGAATAATTTCTATTAAAGAACGTTTTGGAAAAGCTCCCTTACCAGAAGTTGAATTAGTTGATTTAAAAGAAAATTACTTTAAAAAGAGGATGAAAGGGCATTTCAGTTTGACTTTAATTGATGCCATAACTGAAGCATTATCTTTAGGCGAGCAAGTTATTTTATTTCAAAACAGGAGAGGTTTTTCACCTGTATTAGAATGTATGACCTGTGGACACATACCCCAGTGCACTAGTTGTAATGTGAGTTTGACTTACCACAAATTTAAGAATCAATTGCGGTGTCATTATTGTGGATATTCAATTGCTAAGCCCACTAATTGTCATGCATGTGCCAGTGTCGATGTATTTACTAAAGGTTTTGGAACTGAGCAGATAGAGTTAGAATTAGCAGCATTATTTCCGACCAAAAATATCAAGCGAATGGATCAAGATACCACACGAGGAAAATATAGTTTTGAAAAATTAATTGATAGTTTTAAGAATAGAGAGATTGATATTTTAGTTGGAACCCAAATGCTTGCAAAAGGGTTGGATTTTGATAACGTTTCATTAGTTGGTATTATGAATGCTGATACGATGTTGTATCATCCTGATTTTAGAGCTTATGAAAGGAGTTTTCAAATGATGACTCAGGTTTCAGGTCGCGCAGGACGTTCTGATAAACGAGGGAAAGTGATTATTCAAACCTATAATGTACATCACAATATTATACAGCAAGTAACTCATAACGATTATGAAGGGATGTATAATGAGCAATTGTATGAACGTCAGATTTATAAATATCCACCTTATTTTCGTTTGATAAAATTGACTTTAAAACACAAAGATTTTGATAAATTGAAAGAAGGTTCCATGTGGTTGTATCAAGTAATGCAACAAAATCTCTCAATGCCAGTTTTGGGTCCAGAAGAACCAGGTATTAATAGAATTCGAAATGAGTACATTCGAACTATTATGGTTAAAATACCGCATAGTTCATCGATTGCAAATACAAAAAAAACTATCCAGAAGGTTCTGAATAGTTTTGAAGTTATACCGCAATACAGAGCTATAAAAGTTGCTGCAAACGTTGATTTCTATTAAGCGATTGAGAGTGCCCTCACTAAATCTTCTTTCTTATTACGACTTAATGGAATTTTAGTAACACCAATTTCGGCGAATTTGCTGTTAAAACGTTCCACTTTATCAATATTGATAATATAAGATTTATGAACTCTAATGAATTTTTCTTTAGATAAGTCTTTTTCAAAAGATTTCATAGTTGAAAGAACAAGATTTGTATCTTCTTCTGTAACTACTTTTACATAATCGCCATAAGCTTCAATCCATTTAATTTTATTTGTAAAAACTTTAAGTTTTTTCAAATTACTCTTAATGAAAATATGATCACCTTCTTCTTCATAATTTTCACGTTTCATCATGTGAAAATCAAGAGCTCTTTTTACAGAAGCATTAAAACGTTCTAAAACAATAGGTTTTTGTAGGTAGTCTGTTGCATCATAATCAAATGCTTTTAATGCATATTCCGCTTTAGAAGTGATGAAAATTATTTGAGGTTTAACTTTTAAACCATCAATAAAATCGAAACCACTAATAACAGGCATTTCAACATCCAAGAAGATTAAATCAACCGAATGAACCGTCATGCAATTTTTTGCTTCAATTGCATTAGAAAAATCACCTACCAATTGTAGATTAGGGTGATTATTCACTAACTTTGCGATGACCATCCTTTGTAAGGAGCTGTCATCAACTACGACACAATTTAATTTCATAATTTAGTATTATTATAGATTTGGTTTGACAAACGTATAACCTTTTTTTATAAAAAACTAATTTTCATCGATTTTTTTTGCATTTAAGCAGTATATTTATGCTTTTTAGCGATTTTTTTGATTTTTAAATTTTTAAAAGTAGAGTTATAAATATTTATTGTTACTTTTGCACCCAATTTTATATAATTAAAAACATATTTATTATGAATCATTACGAAACTGTTTTCATCTTAAATCCCGTTTTATCTGAAGTTCAGATAAAGGAAACAGTAAGCAAATTTGAAGATTTTCTTACAAGTAGAGGAGCAAAGATGGTATCAAAAGAGGATTGGGGCTTAAAAAAATTAGCTTACGAAATCCAAAACAAAAAAAGTGGTTTTTACCATTTGTTTGAGTTACAAGTAGCTCCAGAAGTATTAATTGCTTTTGAAACTGAATTTAGACGTGACGAAAGAGTGATGCGTTTCTTGACTGTAAGTTTAGATAAACACGCTATATCTTGGGCAGAAAGAAGAAGAGAAAAACTTAAAGTAGCAAAAGCTTAATCATGGCAACATTACAACAATCAGCTTCAGGAAAAAAAGACGGAGATATTAGATATTTAACGCCTTTGAACATCGAAACAAACAAAACTAAAAAGTATTGTCGTTTCAAAAAATCTGGAATCAAATACATCGATTATAAAGATGCAGATTTTCTATTGAAATTTGTTAATGAGCAAGGTAAAATTTTACCTCGTCGTTTAACGGGTACATCATTGAAATTTCAAAGAAAAGTGTCAGTAGCTGTTAAAAGAGCACGTCACTTAGCTTTAATGCCATACGTGGCCGATTTATTAAAATAATTTATTAATTAAAGTTGTTGTCTCGCAAAGCGGGACTAACTTCTAAAATAAGGACAACAACATGGAACTTATATTAAAACAAGACGTACAAAACGTAGGATTTAAAGATGACGTAGTTTCAGTGAAAGCTGGTTATGGTCGTAATTTTTTAATTCCTCAAGGATTTGCCCAATTAGCTACTCCTTCTGCAAAGAAAGTTTTAGCTGAAAATTTAAAGCAAAAGGCTCATAAAGAGGCTAAAGTAATTGCTGACGCTACTAAAATTGCAGATGCATTAAAGGCTTTAGATATTAAAATTACTTCAAAAGCAGGTGGTGAAAAATTATTTGGTTCTGTGACCAATATTGACATTGCAGCAGCTTTAGAAAAAGCAGGGCAATCTGTTGATAGAAAATTTATAACTAGTGGAACTGTTAAAAGAACTGGAAAATACACAGCATCTATAAGATTACATAGAGATGTAGTTGTTGAATTACCATATGAAATTGTAGCAGAAGTTTAGTTTATCCCTACAAATAATTTAGATCCCGATGTAAGTCGGGATTTTTTTTTAATTTGATTATTTCAAATTCATTCATCAAAATTTATTGCCTCTTACAAAAGATACTGAAACAAGTTCAGCATGAAATACAAAAGATTAACTAAAGAACAATTTGAAGCTTTACATCAAGAGTTTGCTACTTTTTTGGCTTCACAATCAATTGACAAACAAGAGTGGGATGAAATTAAAGCAAAAAAAACTGAAGTAGCAGAACAAGAATTAGATGTTTTTTCAGATTTAATTTGGGATGGTGTTTTGACTAACGCCAAGTTTTTGGAACATTTTTCAAAAAACTATATTTTTTTATTCCATTGTCAAGATAATTTTATTCAATCTATGGTAATCAAATCATTAGTCACTGAGGTAGATTTTATGACGAAGCAAGGTTTGGAGTGGTTGAGCGACAATCTTTTTACAGAAACAGTTGAAATGCATGTTGGTAAAAAGGAATATGACAATAAACGTAACCAAGCTATTTTTAATTTGATTTCAGAAGGAGCTATATTTAGTGATGGTCAATTTTATAGTCAGATAAATAGTCTGCTACAATCATAAAATTTTTACATTTAAAAAATATTGGCTATTTTAGTACTTTAAACAAACTAATTTAGCCATTTCTTATATATGGGCATTCAACAAACTATCATAGGATTACGAGAAGAACTTAACCAGCATAATCATAATTATTATGTATTGGATAAACCTTCTATTTCTGATTTTGAATTTGATCAAAAATTAAAGGAACTTCAATTATTAGAAGCAAAACATCCTGAGTTTTATGATGAAAACTCTCCAACCCAAAGAGTAGGAGGTACGATTACAAAGAATTTCCAAACAGTGGTTCATGAAAACAGAATGTATTCATTAGACAATTCTTATTCTAAAGAAGACTTACAAGATTGGGAAGTTAAAATTCAGAAAGTCTTAGGAAATGTCAATTTGCAATATACTTGCGAATTAAAATATGATGGAGCATCGATATCCATTACTTATGAAGATGGAAAATTGTTAAGAGCTGTTACTCGTGGTGATGGTTTTCAGGGGGATGATGTTACAAACAATATTAAAACAATAAAATCTATTCCGTTGCAACTTCAAGGCCAATTTCCTCCAAAGTTTGATATTCGAGGTGAGATTATATTACCATTTGAAGGGTTTGATAAGATGAATCAAGAGTTAATTGAAATTGGTGAATTGCCTTACTCCAATCCAAGAAATACTGCTTCAGGTAGTCTAAAGTTGCAAAATAGTGCGGAAGTAGCTAAGCGACCTTTAGATTGTCTGTTGTATTTTATTATTGGAAATGATTTGCCTTTTAAAACTCAATATCAAGGATTGGAAATAGCTAGAGAATGGGGATTTAAAGTACCGATTGAATCTAAACTAGCAACTAATTTGGATGAAGTTTTTGATTACATAAATTATTGGGATGTACATCGTCATGATTTGCCCTATGAAACTGATGGAGTTGTGATTAAAGTTAATGATTTTAATCATCAAAATGAATTAGGATATACTGCTAAATCACCAAGATGGGCAATTGCTTATAAATTTAAATCAGAGCAAGTTACTACAACTTTAAATTCTATTTCTTATCAAGTTGGAAGAACTGGAGCTATTACACCAGTTGCAAATTTAGAGCCTGTGCAACTGGCTGGGACAATAGTAAAACGAGCTTCTTTGCACAATGCTGACCAAATTGAAAAATTGGATATTCGAGTAGGAGACGAAGTTTTTGTTGAAAAAGGAGGCGAGATTATTCCCAAAATTATTGGAGTTGCTAAAAGAGGAAATCAATTAGAATCTACAAAATACATCACTCACTGTCCAGAATGTAATACTCCATTAACTCGAAAAGAAGGAGAGGCGCAACATTATTGCCCTAATTTTTATGGTTGTCCACCGCAAATTATAGGTAGAATTCAACATTATATTTCAAGAAAAGCAATGGATATTGAAGGTTTGGGTGGAGAAACAGTTACTTTGCTTTATAATAATGGTTTAGTAAAAGATTATTCTGATTTGTATGAATTAAAAATTGAGCAATTGATTCCATTAGAAAGAATGGCTCAAAAAAGTGGAGAAAATTTAGTGAATGGAATTGAAAAGTCAAAAGAAACTTCATTTGAAAGAGTTTTATTTGCCCTTGGAATTCGATATGTTGGAGAGACAGTAGCTAAAAAAATAGCGAAACATTATAAAAACATTGATGCTATAAGTAATGCCTCTTTAATGGATTTGATTTTGGTTGATGAAATTGGAGAAAGAATTGCTCAAAGCGTAATAGAATTTTTTGAGAATGAAAATAATAAAAAGATAATTGAACGTTTAAAAGGATTTGGAGTTCAATTTGAAATTGTTGAAAAATATAACCCTGATGCAACCGAAAAATTTTTAGGCAAAATATTTGTTGTTTCTGGTGTTTTTGAAAAATTTTCTCGTGACGATTTAAAAAAAACTATAGAAGATAATGGAGGGAAAGTCGGAAGTTCAATTTCTTCAAAAACAGATTTTGTTGTTGCAGGTGATAATATGGGTCCGGCTAAATTAGAAAAGGCTAACCAATTAGGAATACCAATTATTTCTGAAAACGATTTTTTAAAAATGATTCATGAAAACTAATAAAATTGCATTGATTGCCTATTTAAGTTGTTGTTTTTTGGCAATCGTTTCTAATATATTTAAATTGGAGTGGCTAAAGTTATTTACATTACCTTTAGTGTTGCCAGCTTTATTTTTTTACTATTTTACCGAAACGAAAAAAGTTAATATTCTAATCTGTTTGTTTTTATTGTCTAATTTTATTGGAGACTCTCTCGCATTAATGAATTTTGAAAATGAATTATATTACATAATTCCACCTTTCTTTATAAGTAATTTATTAATGGTTATTGTTTTGATTAAAAACATAGAGAAGGTTAAGTTTAATCTCTTCAATGCAATCTTATTAATAATAATAGGTTTATTTTTAATTTATCTTTTATCATTATTTTTGGAATTATTTTCTATTGAAGAACGCATTCTTCAAATTCAAGTAGAATTTTTTGGTATAGTGCTTATTGCTTTAGGGCTTTTAGCAAGTTATAATATCATTTGGAAGATTTCAACTTCCAATTTATTTTTAATGATGTGTGCAAGTTGCGTAATAATTTCAGATATTTTTTATCTTATTTTTAATTTTCAAAGTCAATTATTTGTTTTAAATTCTATTCACTTTGCTTGCCAACTATTTTCTTATTTTTTCTTTATAAAATATGTTCTATTGAGGGAACAAAAATTACTAAAATAAAGTTTTAAACTGTGTTTTTTTAAATTAATTTGTGTCATTTTTTATTGAATTCTTTTCTCCGTAAAACTATTTGTATTTTTATGAATATTACTTGAGTGTTGTTTTGATGTCAATAATTTTTTATTTAGTCAGATTATTTCTTGAAATCTTTGGATTAAAATTAAAAAAAAAAACAAAATGAATTATTTTTTAAAAAATAGTATTAATTTTATAAAATGAGGGTAAATAATAAACATTGGATAATTAATCTGTTAGTTATAATTTATTTTATAAATGCTTTATTAGAAATTTTGGCAGAGTCTATTTCTAGTAAACCAATTATTTATATAACAAAACCATTAATTCCTTTTTTTTTAATGGTTTTATATTTTATTAATTCTGCCAAAAGAGATTATATTTTTTTCTTGATTATGATTTTTTCCTTAATTACTAATTTGTTATTCATACCCAATAGTCAAGAATTACTCTATTATGGAGTTATAAGTTTTACTGTACATAGGATATTTTTAGTAATACTAATTTTTAAAATAATTAAAATTAAAGATTATATTCCATTTTTTCTAGCAACGTTGCCTTTGGGATTTATTTTTTTTTATTTGTTTTTGGAGTCAGATGTTCCAAAAAATTCATACTATTTAATTGTTTTTCACAATTTAATAGCTGCGATTTTAGGAGGAATTGCCATTTCAAATTATATTATGAGCGACACTAAACAAAATTCATTACTTTTGATAAGTGTTTTATTATTTTTAGGTTTGCAATTGGTTATTTATATTGAAAAATATTATTTGGCAGAATCTCATTCTTTATTTTTACGACCACTAGCCATGACTTTAAATATATTTGCTTTTTATGCTTTTTATAAATTTGTAATTTCTTCTGAAAAATTAGACCATGATTGATTTTCCTTTGCTTGCTAGTTGCTTATCAGAAGTAAGATAAAAATCTATTCTCCCAAGATTTAATCCATAACATCCCACTTGATTTATTAAAACATCTTTTCCATCAAGATTTTTCTCAATTACTGGTTTATCTAAGAAAGTATGAGTATGTCCGCCAATTATTAGGTCTATATCTTTAGTTTTTTTTGCCAGAATCAAATCACAGACTTTTCCTGGATCTTCTTTGTATTCATATCCAATATGTGATAAGCAAATTACCAAATCACATTTTTGTTCTTGTTTTAAAATTCTAGCCATATCTGTTGTCGATTCTATTGGATCATTGTAAATTGTTTCTTTACAATTTTTTTTATCGACTAATCCTTGCAATTCAACTCCGAGACCGAAAACTCCAATTTTAACTCCATCAACAAATACAATTTTAAAGGGTTTAACATGGCCGTCTAAAATAGTGTTTTTAAATCCATAGTTAGAGACAAAGTCGAAATTTGCATTTGGCATTTGTGCTAACAATCCATTAATTCCGTTATCAAAATCATGGTTCCCTATGGTTGCAATTTCATATCCCATCATGTTCATTAGTTTGAATTCTAATTCACCTCCATAATAATTAAAATACGGAGTGCCTTGAAAAATATCGCCTGCATCAAGCAAAAGAACATTTGGATTTTCTTTTCTAATAGTTTCAATAATGGCTGCACGTCTTGCAACTCCCCCCATATTTGGATTTTTAGGGTGATTTGGAGGGAAGGGGTCAATATAGCTATGAACATCGTTGGTGTGAAGAATAGTAATATGTTTTACATTTTCACTCTTGAAACTACTTAGGGAAAGACCAGTAAGTGTTAGAAGCGCTGAACTAGCAGCTGTGTTTTTGATAAATTCTCTTCTTTTCATAACAGTTATTCTTTTGTTATTCTAATGTCTGTATTAATTCTCAAGGTATCAACATCTTTAAAGTAATCAATGATAATATTTCGAAGTTTATAATCGGTATCACATCTACTAAATCCTTTTTTAAAAAAAATCATATTATCGCCTCCATTTGATAAATAATCAGAAGTTACAACATAGTATGTTTTTTCTAAATCTAAGGGTTTTCCTTGTACTTGAATATTTTTGATTTTATTATCTTTTGTTATAATAAAAGTCATACCAGCTAAAGGATGAGGTTTTTTTTCTCTTACTATATAGTTTGCAATTTCAATTAATTGCTCACCTTTAAGACCAATAATTACGGCACTATTTTCAAAAGGCATTACCTCATAAGCATTTCTAGCGGTAACATTTCCTTTAGGAATTATAGTTCTAATTCCACCATGATTTAGTAAACAAACATCAATTGATTTTTGTTCTCTTTTTTGAAAAATAGGATTGCTTTTTTCAAGAGTTATATCAGCAAGGAAGCAACCAATGTTGGTTTGCCATTCACCATTTTTATCTAAATTTTTTGGGCAAAAGGCTAAAATTTCATTTAAATCTTTATCTATATTTTCTCGATAAGGTTTGATGTAATTTTCAATTTCGGCAACACTAGTTTGTTTTTCGGTGATTCCTATTTTCTTGCCTTCAATCTTTGTAACATAATATTGATGACCACAGCAAGAAATTAATGTTATAAATGTTAATAATAAAACAAAATGTTTCATTCCAACCGGATAGTTTTTTAGTTTTACCATGTTATATTCGACTTAATTTAATTAAATTTGCAAACAAGTAAAAGTACTATGTTTTTAAATAAAATAAAGGATTTTTGGATAAAAAAGATAGTTAAGAAAAAGTTATTAAATGTAAAGTTAATAAATTCAGATAGTTCTATTGAAAAAGTTGGAATAGTTTTTGACGAAAGCTATTTTTATGAAAGAGAAGAATTGCTGAAGGAACTTATTCAACAAGGAATTAAAAGTGAAAACATTCATATTTTAGTTTTTAAAAATAAGATTAAAAAGAATGAAATTTTTGATTATCCTGTTTTTAGTTATAAAAATATGAGTTGGATAGCTTCTGTTAATGGTAAATCATTTGATGATTTTGTAAACCCAAATTTTGATTTACTGATAAGTTATTATGATATAGAAAAATCACCACTTTTGTTGACGACACATCTATCTAAAGCCAGTTTTAAAGTAGGATTTGCTTCAATTGATAAAAGATTAAATCATTTTATGATTGATACCAATGCTGAAAATTATAAGATTTTTATGGAAGAATTATTCAAATATTTGAAAATATTAAATAAACTATAATATGCAATCATTAATTGGAACAGGAGTTGCTTTGGTTACCCCGTTCAAAAAAGATTTTTCAGTTGATTCTGAAGCTTTAGAACGAATTGTAAATTTCCAAATTGATAACGGAATTGATTATTTGGTTGTCCTTGGAACTACTGCTGAGAATTCCACTTTAAGTCAGGATGAGAAAGAATTAGTAATTAAAACGGTTATTGATGCTAACAAAGGAAGATTGCCTTTGGTTCTTGGTGTAGGAGGGAATGATACAAATAAGGTTGTTGAAGAACTTAAAACGAGAGATTTTTCAAATTTTGTAGCTATACTTTCTGTTTCTCCTTATTATAATAAACCTACTCAAGAAGGAATTTATCAACATTTTAAAGCTATTGCAAAAGCTTCTCCTTTACCTATAATTCTTTATAATGTTCCTGGAAGGACGGCAAGTAATATGTTACCATCAACGGTCTTAAAATTAGCAAATGATTTTAAAAATATTGTTGCTATAAAAGAAGCTGCAGGTGATATTGTGCAAGCAATGAAATTAATACAAGGAAAACCTGAAGGGTTTCATGTTATTTCAGGAGATGATATGGTAACATTACCTATAGTTTTAGCTGGTGGAAGTGGTGTTATATCTGTAATTGGTGAGGGTTTCCCTAAACAATTTTCAGATATGGTGCGTTTAGGTTTGAATAAAAAAGTATCAGATGCCTATAAACTACATTATCTTTTAGTAGATGCAATTGATATGATATTTGAACAAGGAAATCCTGCCGGAATTAAAGAAGTGCATAAAATGTTGGGGTTATCAGAAAACACTGTTAGACTGCCATTGGTAAATGTAGATAAAGATTTAAGGGAAAGACTTTCAAAATTTGTCAAAAGTTTATAGTTTTGATAAAATAAATATCAATTCAAAAAAATGTTTCATAGTATCTAATTATTAACTAATTTTGCAGTTCGATTTTTTAAGACATAAATCCCTTGAAAAACTGCATTTACAAAAATAAAAATGAAGAAAATAGTTTCTCTTTTACTACTGATAGTTCTTTTTTCGTCTTGTAGCGAGTATCAAAAAGCATTAAAATCTGATGATATTGCTGTAAAATATGCCTTGTCTACAAAGATGTATGATAGCGGAAAGTATGAAAAAGCTATTAGATTGTTTGAGCAGATTTCACCTTCTTATAAAGGTAAGCCTCAAGCTGAAAAATTATTTTATATGTTTTCACAGGCTTATTACAAAACTAAGCAATATTATTTAGCAGGGTATCAATTTGAAAATTTTGCCTCAAGTTATCCAAAAAGTGAAAAACACGAAGAAGCCTTGTTTTTGGGTGCAAAATCGTATTCGAAACTTTCTCCAGTTTATAGCTTAGATCAAGCAGATACTGATAAGGCGGTAGAAAAGTTACAGGTTTTTATTGATACTTATCCCAGCTCAACCTATTTGGCAGAAGCCAATACGATAATGAAGGAGTTGCGATATAAAGTTGAAAAGAAAGCTTTTGAAAATGCAAAACAATACAATACTATTTCTGATTTTAAATCAGCGCAAATAGCTTTTGATAATTTTATTTCAGATTTTCCAGGAACTCCATTTAAAGAAGACGCTTTATTTTATAAATTAGATTCAGCTTATAAATTGGCATTGAATAGTGTTCCTCAAAAAATGGAAGAAAGGTTAAATAATGCAAAGGCTGCTTATATAAGCTTATTGAAATTCAAGCCAGATTCAAAATACAAAGAAAAAGCGACAGAAATGTTGGCTTCTATTGATAAAGATTTAAAACAATTTTCTAAATAAAATGTCATGGATTTAAAAAAAACCAATGCGCCAGTAAACACAATAACTTATAATAAAAATGTTATTGAAGAACCTACTGGGAATGTTTATGAAGCGATAACTATTATGGCAAAAAGAGCAAATCAAATAAATACCGAGATTAAAAAAGAATTACTTGAAAAATTGGATGAGTTTGCTACGTATAATGATAGTTTAGAAGAGGTGTTTGAAAATAAAGAACAAATTGAAGTCTCTAAATTTTATGAAAAATTGCCAAAACCACACGCTCTAGCAGTTCAAGAATGGTTGGATGGGAAGATTTATTATAAAGATACAAATAAATAAAATAGAACAATGTCAGTTTTAAGCGGTAAAAAAGTAATACTAGGAGTTTCTGGTGGAATTGCCGCATATAAGACTGCATCATTGGTTCGTCTATTTATTACAGCAGGTGCACATGTCCAAGTGATAATGACACCTGCTTCTAAAGATTTTGTAACCCCCTTAACATTATCCACTTTATCTAAAAACCCAGTATATTCTACTTTTTATAAAGATGAAGAGGATAATGTTCAGTGGAATAATCATGTGGAATTAGGGCTTTGGGGTGATTTAATGGTTATTGCACCGGCAACGGCAAATACATTATCTAAAATGGTAAATGGGAATTGTGATAATCTTTTAATTGCTACTTATTTATCTGCTAGATGTCCAGTCTATTTTGCTCCCGCAATGGATTTGGATATGTATAAACATCCCTCTACAATTAAATCTTTAAATGCTTTGCGACAATTTGGGAAAACTATAATACCTGCTGAATCAGGTGAGTTAGCTAGTGGATTATCCGGAGAAGGAAGAATGGCTGAACCTTCCACTATTATTGCATTCATAGAATCTGATTTGTTAAGTAAACTACCTCTAAAAGGAAAAAAAATATTAGTTACAGCTGGTCCAACATTCGAATCTATAGACCCTGTACGTTTTATAGGTAATCATTCTTCTGGAAAGATGGGATTTGATATTGCTGATGAAGCTGCAAGGCTTGGGGCAGAAGTTATTTTAATTTCTGGGCCAACAAACTTAAGAGTAAAAAATAATCTAATAAATGTTATAGATGTAGTTTCTGCTGAAGAGATGTACAACGCCTGCCATCTTTTTTTTAATGATGTTGATGTAGTTATTTCAGCGGCAGCGGTTTCGGATTATCGTCCAAAAAATGTAGCTGTGCAAAAAATTAAAAAAAATGACAATAATTTTAGTATTGAATTAGAAAAAACTAAAGATATTTTAGCATCTTTGGGTGAAATAAAAAATAATCAATTTTTAATTGGGTTTGCTTTAGAAACTGAAAATGAAATTGAAAATGCTAAATCAAAAATTCAGAAAAAAAACTTAGATTTGATTGTTTTAAATTCACTTCAAGATGAAGGTGCTGGCTTTGGTAGTTTTACAAATAAAGTTACATTTATAGATAGTGACTTCATTATTGAAACTATGGGATTAAAATTAAAAGAAGAAGTAGCTGTTGATATTTTAAATAAAGTAATAACTCATTATGATGTGTAAATTTTTTAGTTTATTTTCAATTTGTTTTTTTATTAATCTTCATGCACAGGAGCTTAATTGTAAAGTAATAGTTAATTATGATAAAGTAACAAATGTTAATAGTCAGGTTTTCAAAACACTAGAATCTTCATTAACAGAATTCGTCAATAAAACATCATGGACTGAAAAAGCGTATAAGGATAATGAAAAAATAAACTGTTCAATGTTTATTACTATTAATTCATCCGATTCAAATAATTTTGATGCTAGTATTCAAGTTCAATGTTCTAGACCCGTTTATAATTCAAGTTTTACAACACCATTGTTAAATATTAACGATAAAGACTTTGCTTTTCAATATACAGAATTTCAAAGTTTATTTTATAATCCCAATAGTTTTGATTCCAATTTAATTTCCACAATTGCTTATTATTGTTATATAATTATAGGAGTTGATGCTGAAACATTTGCCTTAGATAGTGGAGCCGATTATTTTGTTTCAGCTCAAGGTATCGTTAATTTAGCTTCTGCAACAGGAGGAAAAGGATGGGCGCAATCTGATAAACCTGAAAATAGGTATTATTTAGTTAGTGATTTGCTTTCAACAACTTTTAAACCCTATAGAGAAGCTATGTTTCAATATCATTTTAATGGTATGGATTCTATGAGTAAGGATTTGAAAAGATCAAAAGAAGAAATAATAACTTCAATAAATACGCTTTCGTCTCTTCAAAGTGTTCGTCCAAATGCTTATCTGACAAGAGTATTTTTTGATGCTAAATCAGATGAGATTTTATCCATTTTTTCAGGAGGCCCTAATATAGATATTGAAGGGTTAGTTGATAAACTATCTAGATTGTCTCCTCTCAATTCTTCGAAATGGATGAATATAAAGTTTTAATTATCTTAAAATTTTTATAAATGATTCAATCGTTATCCATTGAAAATTTTTCCTTAATAGAAAAGTTATCCGTAAAATTTTCTGATGGATTCTCTGTTATTACAGGTGAAACAGGAGCTGGTAAATCAATTCTTTTAGGTGCTTTAGGTTTGGTTTTAGGAAAAAGAGCGGATCTTACTTCTTTGAAAAATAAGGATGAAAAGTGCATAATTGAAGCAAGTTTTCAAATAAAAAATTATAACTTAAAATCTTTTTTCGAATCTAATGATTTGGATTATGAAGATGAAACTATTATTAGAAGAGAAATATTGCCTACAGGAAAATCCCGTGCTTTTATCAATGATACACCAGTAAATCTGAATGAATTACAAGAATTAAGTAATTATTTAATAGATATTCATTCACAACATCAAACTCAAGAGCTTTCTGAAGATGTTGTTCAATTTCAAATAATTGATTCTGTAGCTTCTAATTTTGATTTGATTTTTGAATATTCCACTCTTTTAAAGGATTTTAAGAAATATAAGTCGGAACAAATATCTAAAAATGAATTATTACAATCTGTTTTAAAAGAGCAAGATTATACTACTTTTTTGTTGGAAGAATTATTGTCCGCTAATTTAAAATCTGGTGAACAGGACGATTTAGAAATTCGATTTGAAAAATTAAACAATGTGGAGTTCATCAAAGAAAATATAATAAAATCGCTTTCAATAGCTAGTGAAGAGCAGTATGGAGTACTTCAAAATTTGAAAGAAATCAAATTGTCCTTTCAAAAAATTGCTGAATTTTCAAATGAATATTATACTTTATATGATCGTATTACTAGTGTCTTAATTGAATTTGATGACATTCAAAAAGAATTACATCAGTTATCAGACACCATTTATTCCAATCCTGAAGAATTGCAATTAACAATCGAAAAGTTGCAATTGATTTATGCACTTCAAAAGAAACATCAGGTCACTACAGTTGAGCAATTATTGGTAATTCAAGAAGATTTAGATTCTAAAGTTGTTTCTGTTACTACTTTAGAATCAGAAATTGTTTCAATAGAAAAGTTAATTGCAGAAACTGAAAGTAAACTGAATGATTTGGCTATTGAAATTCATGAAAATAGAGTAATTGCAATTCCAATTTTAACAGAAAAATTGTCCTTTATTTTAGAGCAATTGGGAATGGGAAATGCTCGATTTAATATTAAAATAATTGCGAAAGAAGATTTTTATAGCAATGGAAAAGATCAAATACAGTTTTTATTTTCAGCTAATAAAGGTTCTGATTTTGGATTATTAAAGAAAGTTGCCTCTGGAGGAGAAATGTCTCGAATTATGTTAGCTGTTAAATCTGTTTTGTCACAATATTCAAAACTTCCTACTATTATTTTTGATGAAATTGATACTGGAGTTTCAGGAGAGATTGCTCACAAAATGGGTGAAATTATGAAGGGGATGAGTAATAATATGCAGGTCCTTGCTATTACACACTTACCTCAAATTGCTGGAAAAGGTAAGGAACATTTTAAAGTTTTTAAAGTTGTGTATGCCAATCAAACACAATCTGAATTGAAGTTGTTGACTAAGGATGAGCGAATTATTGAAATAGCACAAATGCTTTCTGGCTCTGCAGTTTCCGATTCTGCTTTAAATCATGCCAAGGAATTGCTGAACTAAAAAATTGAATTATATTTGCTTGAGTGCAAATTTTAAAATTCATACTAGAAATAAAAAGATAAGATTATGATTATAGAACCAAGAATGCGTGGGTTTATTTGTTTAACAGCACATCCAAATGGTTGTGAACAAAACGTTAAAAATCAAATTGAATATGTAAAATCAAAAGGTAAAATTGATGGAGCTAAGCGCGTTTTAGTCATTGGTGCGTCAACTGGTTTTGGTTTAGCTTCAAGAATTTCAAGTGCTTTTGGTTGTGATGCAGCCACCATAGGTATCTTTTTTGAAAAACCTGCTTCAGAAGGAAAAACAGCTACTCCTGGATGGTATAATAGCGCAGCTTTTGAAAATGAAGCTCATAATGCGGGTTTGTATGCTAAAAGTATCAATGGGGATGCTTTTTCTAAAGAAGTAAAACAACAAACAATGGAAATGATTAAATCGGATTTAGGTCAGGTAGATTTAATAATATATAGTTTGGCCTCACCAGTTCGAATGCATCCAGAAACAGGAGTTTTACATCGCTCCACTTTGAAACCAATAGGGTCAACGTTCACTAATAAAACTGTGGATTTTCACACAGGAAATGTTAGTGAAGTATCTATTGAGCCTGCCACTCAAGAAGATATTGATAATACAGTCAAAGTTATGGGGGGTGAAGATTGGTTAATGTGGATTCAAGAACTTAAAGCTGCAGGGTTATTAGCTAATGAAGCAACCACAATTGCTTATTCCTATATTGGGCCTGCTGTTACAGAAGCAGTTTATAGAAAGGGAACGATTGGAAGAGCAAAAGATCATCTTGAAGCTACTGCATTTACTATTACTGATAATTTAAAAGATATTAATGGTAAAGCTTATGTTTCAGTCAATAAAGCATTAGTTACTCAGGCAAGTTCTGCAATTCCAGTAATTCCGCTTTATATTTCTTTATTATATAAAATAATGAAGTCTAATTTGGTTCATGAAGGATGTATTGAACAAATACAAAGATTATATAGTGAAAGATTATTTACTGGAAAAGAGGTTCCTACTGATACTAGCGGAAGGATTAGAATTGATGATTGGGAAATGAGGGAAGATGTTCAAGCTAAAGTTTCTGATTTATGGAGTAAGGCAACGACAGAATCATTGCCTGAAATAGGAGATTTAGAAGGATATAAACAAGATTTTTTAAACTTATTTGGGTTCAGATTTAAAGGTGTTGATTATAATGCTGATACCAATGAAATGATTGAAGTTTCTAGTATTAAATAATTCATTACATTATTTTACCATAAAAAGTCCCGATTTGTCGGGACTTTTCTTTTATAGATAGAGTATATTTGTAAAAATTTTTCAAGAATGTACTTTTCAATTATTATTCCTGTTTATAATAGACCAGATGAGATAAACGAACTACTTGATAGTTTGCTTCAATCAACATTTAAAAATGATTACGAAGTAATAATAATAGAAGACGGTTCAACAATTACATGTAAATCAATTGTAAATCAATATGCTAATAGATTAAATATATCTTATTATTTAAAAACAAATTCAGGGCCCGGCGATTCAAGAAATTATGGAATGAAACTTGCTAAAGGAGATTACTTTATCATTTTTGATTCAGATTGTATAATTCCAAGTAATTATTTAAATGAAGTTGAAAAAGAGTTGTTAGATAATTATGTGGATTGTTTTGGCGGTCCTGACAAGGCATTAAAATCATTTTCAAATATTCAAAAAGCTATTAATTTTGCTATGACTTCAATTTTGACTACTGGGGGAATTAGAGGAGGTTCAGAAAAAATTAATAAATTTCAACCGAGAAGTTTTAATATGGGAATTTCTAAAATAGCATTTGAAAAATCAAATGGATTTGGGAATATTCATCCTGGAGAAGATCCTGATTTATCAATAAGATTATGGAAATTAGGATTCCAAACACGTTTATTTTCAACTGCTTTTGTTTATCACAAGAGGAGAATTGACTGGGATAAATTCAGTATTCAGGTTTCTAAATTTGGAAAAGCTAGACCTATTTTAAATAGCTGGTATCCAGAATATAATAAAATTACTTATTGGTTTCCTTCTTTATTTGTAATTGGGCTAATGGTTTCTTTTGTCTTATTATTTGTTTTATTTGATTGGGCTTTAAAGCTTTATTTTCTGTATTTTGCTTTGCTATTTATTGTTTCCACTGTTCAAAGTAGAAATCCAATAATTGGATTATTATCTATAGTAGCGGTATGGAAACAATTTCTAGGTTATGGTTTTGGGTTTTTAAAGTCATTTTTCAAAATAAATATATTAAAACAAAAGCCTCAAGATGCATTTCCAGAATTGTTTTTTGAAGTAAAGAAAAATGAAGATGATTTTGAAGAGTCTATAGTTTTTGATAAGCAAAAGGAAGCCTCTATTCAAAAATCAGTTGAGAAACCTATAGACAAAATTATTAGTCCAATACATAAATTTGTTGAACCCATTGAGAAAAAAACAAGAATTATTGGTTTGACAGGTGGGATTGGAAGTGGGAAAACAACTGTTGCAAATTATATGCAATCTAAAGGGGTTCCAGTTTATATTTCTGATTTAGAAGCTAAAAAAGTAATGGATTCGCCTGAAATTATTAAAAAAATTACCGCTGTATTCGGTATGGATATGATTGATTCAAATAATTTATTGAATAGGGAAAAATTAGCATCGATTGTTTTTAATGATTCTGAAAAGTTAAAAAAACTTAATGCTATTGTACACCCAGCTGTTAAGGAACATTTTGGAAAGTGGATAAAAGAACATAAAACATCACCATTTATTATTAAAGAAGCAGCCATTCTTTTTGAAAGTGGTAGTTATAAAGATTGTGATGAAATTATTACTGTTTCAGCACCAGTAGAGACTAGAATAGAAAGGGTTCTCAAACGAGATAAAACCTCAAGAGAAAAAGCACTTCAAAGAATAAACAATCAATTGTCAGATGAAGAGCGAATGGCTAAAAGTCAATTTGTAATTACAAATGAAAATTTTGATGAAACTAAAAAACAAGTTGATATAATTTTGAATTTATTGAAAGATAAATAATGATTTACTTTAATGTTAATGTTTGGTTAATGCATTAACATAATAAATGTTAAAATACTAATTTTGGAGTGATGAATAAGTTTGTCTTTAGGCTTTTAGTGTTGTTAATGAGTATTTCCTTAATAGGAATTATTTTAGTTCAGGTATATTGGTTTAACACCTCATTAGAAAAAAGCGAAGAACAGTTTAAGTTTCATATAAAACAAGTTCTAGGTAATGTCTCAAAAAAACTGCAAAGTCAGGAAGAGTATGCCTTTTATAGCAAAGTTAAGAAACTAAAAGATAGTACTGGAAAAACTCCTAGAAATGAAGATTTAATGGAGTATAAATATTATCAAAGAAATACTAAAACTAATGAAACGATAATTTATTCAAATAGTATTATTTCGGAAGATTACGATATATTTTCAACGCTCTTTGACAAAAAATCTGATAATTCTAAAATTAAAAGTTATACTGCAAAAAGGAAAACCCAGATTTTCAATAATTCTACTTTTGATAATTCCGGGATTCTAAAAAAAATTACACCTGATGTAACCATACAAAAAACTGGAAGTTTAGACATATTAGAACGTGCTGGTTTTGAAATACAATACAAAGATATTGTTGCTAATTATCCTATTCAAGATAGAATTTCAAAAGAAAATTTGAATAAAATTTTGGCTAATGAATTGAAAGAATATGGTGTTAAGACTCCATTTGAATTTAATGTTTATAGTAATGGCTTAGCTACAAAAATAAAATCAGAACATTTTGCATATGATAAATATGCAACTTATTCAATTCCGATTTTTATTGATAATGATGGGAACAATAAATATTCTTTATTGGTCACATTTCCTCAAAAGAAGAAATTTTTATTTTCAGAAATTCTTGCTATTACTTTATTGTCAATAGTTTTCACGTTAATTATCATAATTGCATATGCTAATGCTTTGCATCAATTAATAAAACAAAGGCAAATTTCAGAAATTAAGACCGATTTCATTAACAATATGACACACGAATTTAAAACACCTATAGCAACAATAAATTTAGCTTTAGATGCTATTAGAAATCCTAAAGTTATTGATGATAAAGAAAAAGTTTTTAGATATCTTCAGATGATTCGGGATGAGAATAAAAGAATGCACGCTCAAGTTGAGAATGTTCTTAGAATCTCAAAATTAGAAAAAAAAGAATTAGATATTTCAAAAGAATCTCAAAATATTCAACAAATAATTGAAGATGCAATTGATCATGTGCATTTAATAATAGAAGATAGACAAGGTACTATTACGACACATTTTGATGCTAATAGAACATCAGTATTATTAAATGACGTCCATTTTACCAATGTAATTGTTAATATATTAGATAATGCTATAAAATATTCACCTGAAAATCCCGTTATAGATATTTATACCGAGAACGTAAAAGATTTTATATTAATTAAAATTAAAGACCAAGGTGCAGGAATGAATAAAGTTGCTCAGAAGAGAATTTTTGAAAAATTCTATCGAGAACATACTGGAGATATACATAATGTTAAAGGTCATGGATTAGGTTTGGCTTATGTAAAAAGAATAATTGAAGACCATAACGGTCAGATATTCGTTGAAAGCGAAAAAGGAAAAGGAAGTACATTTATTATTAAAGTCCCATTGATAAATTAAAATAGAAGCATGGAAAAAGAAAATAAAAAAATATTGCTAGTTGAAGATGACCAAAATTTTGGTGCCATTTTGAAGGATTACTTGTTGTTGAATGATTTCGATGTAACCTTAGCTAAGAATGGAATGGAAGGTTTTGAAAAATTTAAAAAGGATACATTTGATTTGTGTATTTTAGATGTAATGATGCCTTATAAAGATGGTTATACTTTAGCTAAAGAAATACGTGAAAAGAACAAAGAGATTCCAATTGTTTTTTTGACTGCTAAAGCCATGAAAGAAGATGTATTGAAAGGATATAAAGTTGGTGCTGATGATTATTTAAATAAACCTTTTGATTCGGAAGTATTGTTGATGAAAATCAAAGCTATAATGCAACGAAAAGCATCTGAAACTAAACCTGAAAATATTCAATTTGAATTTCAGATAGGTCAATTTCATTTGAATTCAAAATTGAGATTTTTGAGTTTTCCAGGGAATGAACCTATAAAATTATCACCAAAAGAAAATGAATTGCTTAAAATGTTAGCTGTTTATGTTGAAGATTTAATGCCTAGAGAATTGGCTTTAACTAAAATTTGGAGAGATGATAATTATTTTACATCTAGAAGTATGGATGTATATATTGCAAAATTGAGAAAATATCTAAAAGATGATCCTAATGTAGAAATCCTTAATATTCATGGTGAAGGATTTAGATTGGTTGTAAAAAAATAACTAAAAGCTCCAAGAAATTGGGGCTTTTTTTATTTTAGTTCAAGTTGCAATGCAAAGCAAGTTTTTCCTTTATTATTGATTATGAAAGTATTTATATTTCTTTCAATTTTTAATGTGTCTGACATTGAAACTTCTTTCAAATAATTCATTTCAAATGCTTTTACATCTTGGTGCAAAATAATTTCATAATCAATATAGTCGATACACCATTCTAAATATTTTATGCTGTTCGCATGATTTACTATATCTAAATCCGATAGCTTTACAATATGTTTGCTAACAAATTCAAATGTTTGTTGAATATTAATTTTAGAAAATGGTTTTTGAGTAGCGTTGTTATTTGGATATTTTTCAAAATGTTGGTGAGGTAATGTTAGAGTTTCAGGACGTCTAGTTTTAGTATTGAAAACAGCCCAAAAAGTCTCACAACCCACAATCTTTTCATCACCGATATACATTTCTAAACAACGAATTGATCTTGAATTCTCAAGTGAGTTTATCCAAGTTTTGACTTTAACTCTATCTTTCCATTTTGGTAAACGTTTGATTTCAACTCGCATTTTACTCAAAACCCAAGCTTGATGGAATTCTTGCATATCGCTGAAACTAATACCTCCAATTTCCGAGTGTGTTGCTGCAGTCAACTGAAATAAATTGCATAATTCTGTATATTTCAAATATCCATTAGGATAACATTGCAGAAAGTTAATTTCCCAATCTTTGGTTAGAATTGAAGTGAAGTTTGAAGTTATTGGCATTTTATTTTTTTATTATTAATTGAATACAATCAATAATGTCAATAATATTGGTTTCATAATCAAACCAAAAACTATTTTCAATACGTTTAAACCAAGTCATTTGACGTTTTGCAAATCTCCTAGTATTTTTCTTGATTTCCTCAATAGCTAAATCTAAAGAAATCTTATCCTCTATGAAATCAAATAGCTCTCTATATCCTACAGTTTGCAAAGCATTCAATTCTTTATTGGGATATAATTTTTCTACTTCTCCTAATAAACCTTCTCTAATCATAATGTCAACCCGTTGGTTGATTCGGTTATACATTATTTCTCTATCCGCTTCTAAACCAATTACAATTGGAGAGAAGTTTCTGCTATTTTTCTTCAGATTTAGAAAGGAGGAATAGGGTTTCCCTGTTCCGATACAAACTTCAACAAAGCGTTTCATTCTTTGAGGATTTTGCAATGTTTGTGGGTTGGTTTCTGTTATAAAATTATAATATTCCACATCCAATTTTTTTAATTGATTTTGAAGATATTCAATTCCATTATGCTCAAATTTTAAGCTAACATTCTCTCTAACTTTTGAATCAATTTGGGAAAATTCATCAAAACCTTTTAATACAGCATCAACATATAACCCAGAACCTCCAACCATAATTTGAATGTTATTTTTTAAAAATAATTCATCTAATTTGGTAATAGCTTCTTTCTCAAAATCCCCAACAGAATAGTTGTTAAAAATCGATTTGTTCTGAATAAAATGATGTGGAGCACCATTTAAATCCTCCTCTGATGGGACAGCGGTCCCAATTTTCATTTCTTTATAAAATTGACGGCTATCACAAGAAATAATATCACACCCAAAATGTTGAGCCAAAGCTATGCTTAAGGAAGTTTTTCCTATCGCTGTTGGTCCAATAATGGTGATTAAGTAATTCAAAAAATCTATTTAATTGTTCTATCCTATTTTTTAAAACTTCACAATCTTCATCACTCGATTTCTTTTCAAATAGCTCTGAATAATATGACGAGTATCACGATTATTTTGCATTGGAATTATGATATTTTTTAAAACATCTATATTATTAATCTGATAATTCAAATCATAAAAACAATAACCTTTATAAATTCCATTTTCAATTAGCACAGCACTTCGTTCATTCACACTTCTACCTCGATCAATAATAATCATATTATTATTATCAAACTCCATCTCTCTGATAAAATCTTCCACTCTTTCATTATATTCTTCAGGAGATTCTTTGCCTAAGCAAGCGCCATTACATTCTTTTATTTTATATTGAAAACAACCATTTTGTGTTTCAAATAAACCATTTAATTTCTGGCATAAATTATATTTTTCTGTAATTTTGAATAAAGCATTTTTTCCTTCTTGAATTGAAGTATAAGATGTAATCTCTTTTTTTCTGCCGTCTGCCTTTTGAATTGTCAGATTGATATACCCATTTTCATCTACTTCTTTATATAAAGCCCATTGAAAAATGCTTTTTCTTTGTGCTCGATTATAAATAGGTTTGTTTATTTTAATTTCTTCGCTTTCTTTTAACAAAGCAATCAATTCGCTCCCTGTCTCTTCATGAGTTACTGCAAAAACTTCAATCTGAATCTTTTTACTTTTATTGGTGGTCCCCGTGAAATGTTGATTCACTCTTTTCTTGATGTTCTTACTTTTGCCAATATAAATTAAATCACCTTTCTCATTGTGCATATAATAGATTCCAGTTCTGCTAGGAAGACTTTCAACAATGTCTAATAATTTTGGAGTTAAACCATTTTTAATTTCGGCTTTGATTAAACTAATTAATATTTCTTTTTCGGTATCTTTTGCCAAAAGCATTTTAAATAATTTCACTGTAGCGATGGCATCTCCACTAGCACGATGCCTATCTGACATTGGTATTCCCAAGGCACGCACCAATTTTCCTAAACTATATGAAGGTTGTTCTGGAATTAATTTCTTTGATAATTCTACGGTACAAAGTGTAGGTTTTACAAAATCATATCCTAATCTATTAAATTCGGTACGCAAAATTCGATAATCAAAAGATGTATTGTGTGCTACAAGTATGCAGCCTTCAGTAATTTCAATAATTCTTTTAGCAACTTCATAAAACTTTGGAGCACTTCGCAACATTGCGTTGTTTATCCCCGTTAATTTAACCACAAATGGTTGAATTTCCTTTTCAGGATTGACCAAACTGATAAATTGATCCACAACTTCGTGACCATCAAATTTATAAATGGCAATTTCTGTAATTCCTTCTTCGTTGAATTGACCTCCAGTGGTTTCTATGTCTACAATTGCGTACAAAATAGTATTCAGTGTTCTCCCGATTGAGTTTAGGATTAGTATTCAGTTTTTTTACTTTTTAAATCAAAAAATATTAATCAACGATCATTATCTTCCTCCAAAGATACTACTTCCAATCCGAACCATTGTACTTCCGCATTCAATTGCTAGTTGATAGTCACCAGACATTCCCATTGAGATAGTTTTCAGTAGACAGTTTTCAGTTTTCAGTTGACTTACATTGTCGAAAATAGTTTTCAGATTTTGAAATTCTTTTTTGATTTGGTCTTTATTATCTATAAAAGTAGCCATTCCCATCAACCCAACAATTTTTATATTGTTTAATTCTTTGAATTCTTTGGAAGCTATTATTTCATTTATTTCTTGTTCATTCAAACCAAATTTGGTTTCTTCATCAGCAATATAAACTTGAAGTAAACAATCAATAATACGATTATTTTTAGTTGCTTGTTTGTTGATTTCTTCTAATAATTTCAAGCTATCAACTCCATGAATCAAACTCACAAATGGAGCAATTAGTTTCACTTTTCTTGATTGTAAATGCCCTATAAAATGCCATTGAATATCTTTAGGAAGTACTTCATGTTTTTCTACTAATTCTTGTACATAATTTTCACCAAAAACTAGTTGACCAGCATTATAAGCTTCCATCAAATCAGCAACTGGTTTAGTTTTGGAAACCGCTACAAGTGTTACATGATTTGGAAGTTGAGATTTTATATGATGGAGATTTTCTTTTATTGACATTATGTAAAAGTGTTCAGCATTCAGTTATTTGTATTATGTTTTAATATTTTTAAGATCAAAAATCGTTAATCTAAAGCTCATAAATCATCAAGCCACTTCTAAACTTTGGTTCAATATAAGTACTTTTAGGAGGCATAATTAAGTTGTTATCAGCTAATGCTTTTATTTCTGAAATGTCAGATGGGTATAGCATAAATCCTACTTCAAATTCCCCTTCATCAACCAATTCTTTAATCGTTAGAATTGATTGTTTTCCAGGAATGTATTCTATTCGTTCGTCATTTCTCAAATCTTCAATAGCTAAAATGGGTTGTAACACTTTATCATATAAAATCTGTGCATCTAGATTTTCTAAAATGGAAGGATTTTTATTCTCTTGTTTGTAAAATAAGGCATAAAAATTACCATCTAAATACATACCGAATTCAAATTTATCTTGTGGTTTCCACAGTTCTTGCTCTTTTGATTTTATTATAAAATGTTCTGATAATTTTTCTAGAAAATCTTCTTTAGAATACCCATTCAAATCGCGAATAATTCGATTGAATTCATAGATTTTAACATTACTTTCTGCAATCAAAAAACTCATAAAATAATTGAGATTTTGCTTGCCTAAATGATTGTTTTCATCATATAATAATTCGGCAGAAGCAGAACGATGGTGTCCATCGGCAATATACAACTCTGGAATTGTATCAAATTGTTTTTCCAACCAATTGATTTCTGCGTTAGAATCAACCTTCCAAAGAGTATGTTTTTCTTTATTTGTTGTAGCAAAATGATATATAGATTGCTCTTTTTTCTTTTCAATTATCCAATTATTCAATTCTAAATTATCAGGATATGTAATTAAAACAGGTTCGGTATTAAACCCTGTTTGGTGTAAATAATCTTTAAATAATTCTACACGATACTGCAGGGTGTCTTCGTGTTTTTTGATGATATTATTTTTATAATCATCAATAGAAGTTCCAGCTACAATTCCTGTAAATATTTGATTTTTGGTCTGAATTTCATATAAAAAAAAAGTAGGCTTTTCATCTTCGATAAAAATGCCTTCATTTTTAAAATCTTGATATTTATGAGCAACTCCTTTAAAACGTTTGTCCAAAGTAATCTTTTGCGAATGCACATACGCAGGATTAATAACGTGTAAAAACGAATACGGATTGAAATCCAACCACGAAGCCAATTCAGCAGGTGAATAATCATCATAGTTTCTACAAGTCACCAAAGCTACTTTATCAGGAGTTGGGCGAACGGCTTTGAAAGGGATTATTTTGCTCATTTTTTGTTGTCTGTTGTCAGTAATCCGTTGTCAGTTTTAAACCGATAACCGACTACTGATAACAATTATTTAAATTGTTTAGAAACTTTCTCTGCTTTTTTACTCTCAGCATAATCATAAAAACCTTCACCCGATTTTACTCCAAGTTTTCCTGCCATTACCATATTTACTAAAAGTGGGCAAGGAGCATATTTTGGGTTTTTGAATCCGTCATACATTACGTTTAGAATAGACAGACAAACATCCAAGCCAATAAAATCGGCTAATTGCAAAGGTCCCATTGGATGTGCCATTCCTAGTTTCATTACGGTATCGATTTCTTGTACGCCAGCCACTCCATTATATAAAGTTTCGATAGATTCGTTAATCATAGGCATTAAGATTCTATTGGCTACAAATCCTGGATAATCGTTAACTTCTGTTGGCGTTTTTCCTAGTTTTTCTGAAAGTGTCATAATTATTTTAGTTACTTCATCTGAAGTATTATAACCACGAATAATTTCAACCAATTTCATAATTGGCACTGGATTCATAAAGTGCATTCCAATCACGCGTTCAGGATGTACAACTTGAGCGGCAATTTGTGTGATAGAAATGGAGGAAGTATTTGTAGCCAAAATTACATTATGGTCACAAACTTCACTCAATTGTTTGAAGATATTTAATTTTAAAGTTACGTTTTCAGTTGCTGCTTCCACCACTAAATCCGTTCCCACTACACCGTCTTTGATGTCAGTATAAGTAATTATATTTCCAATTGTTTTGTGTTTATCTTCTTCTGTAATCGTTCCTTTAGAAACCATTCTATCAAGGTTAGCGGCGATTGTTGCCATTCCTTTTTCTAAAGATTTTTCAGAAATATCGATTAATTTTACGGTAAAACCACTTTGAGCAAAGGTATGCGCAATTCCATTGCCCATGGTTCCTGCGCCTATTACAGCTATTGTTTTCATTATGTTAGTTTAGTTTGTTTTATTTTCATTCATAGAATCAATAATCATATAGGCCACTCTCAAGGCTTCAGTTCCATCTTCTAGGGTTACAATTGGAGTAGTATTGTTATTGATGGCATCAGCAAAAGTGTCCAATTCGTCTAAAATAGCATTGTTTGGGGCTACTTCTGGATTTGCAAAATAGATTTGTTTCTTTTCGCCTTCAGCATTTTGCAAAATCATATCAAAATCACCTGGAACTTCTGGTGCTTCTTTCATTTTTACCACTTCACAGATTTTATCTAAATAATCTACTGAAATGTAGGCGTCTTTCTGAAAGAAACGTGATTTACGCATATTCTTCATTGAAATTCTACTAGAAGTAATATTAGCCACGCAACCGTTTTCAAATTCAATTCGGGCATTGGCAATATCTGGTGATTGGCTTAAAACTGAAACACCACTAGCGTGAACGGCTTTCACTTTTGATTTCACCACACTTAAAATAGCATCAATATCGTGAATCATTAAGTCTAAAACAACAGGAACATCTGTACCACGGGGATTGAATTCAGCCAAACGATGTGTTTCAATAAACATTGGGTTTTCAATCATATCTTTTACAGCAATAAAAGCTGGGTTGAAACGTTCCACATGACCTACTTGGCCTTTTACATTATATTCTTTGGACAATGCAATTATTTCTTCAGCTTCTTCTACTGTAGTTGCAATCGGTTTTTCAATGAAAACGTGTTTACCACTTTTGATTGCCACTTTAGCACATTTGTAGTGCGAAAGGGTTGGAGTAACAATATCGATAACCTCTACGGCATGAATTAATTTGGCAATAGTATCGAATTGTTTGTATCCAAATTCTTCTGCTATTTTAGCTCCGTTTTCTTGATTTTCGTCATAAAAACCCACTAATTCATATTTTTCGGATTGTTGTAACAATCGTAGATGTATTTTTCCAAGGTGTCCGGCACCTAAAACGCCAACTTTAAGCATAAAAAAGTATTTTCAACAAAAATAAGATATTTGTTTCAAGTTTTGGGTTTCAATTTTCAAGTTTTTTTGGAATTTGGAATTTGTTTTTTGGATTTTTTACGTCTATTTTTACACCAATTAATTAGTACCCCCATTGAAAGATACGAATAAGCATCAAGGACTTCGAAATCAACTCGCTAAACAACTTGAAGGAAAAGGAATTACGGATAAAAATGTATTGGAAGCTATTAAAAAAATTCCAAGGCACTTGTTTCTTAATTCTAGTTTTGAGGATTTTGCTTATCAGGATAAAGCGTTTCCTATTGGAGCTGGTCAAACTATTTCACAACCCTATACTGTAGCGTATCAAAGTCAATTATTAGAAGTAAAAAAAGATCAAAAGATTTTAGAAATTGGAACTGGAAGCGGTTATCAAACAGCCGTTTTATGTCTTTTAGGGGCTAAAGTATATTCGATTGAACGTCAAAATGAATTGTTCAAAACCACTTCATTGTTATTACCTAAATTGGGTATTAGACCCAAACATCTATCCTTTGGTGATGGGTATAAAGGATTACCAAATCACGCTCCATTCGATAGTATCATTGTTACTGCAGGCGCTCCCATTATCCCACAACCATTGATGGCACAACTTAAGATAGGTGGAAGGTTGGTAATTCCTGTAGGAGATAAAGATCAAATCATGACCATGTTGATTCGTAAAAATGAAACTCAATTTGAAAAACACGAGTTTGAAAATTTTAAATTTGTACCTCTTTTAGAAAATAAGAATTAAAGATTAGAAAGTTTACTTTTTAGAATCTCAATTTCTGATAAAATTTCAGAAATTTGATTTTCTTTACTTTCATCTTGATTTACTTTCACTCCTTTTTCTTGTAGCAATTCAATAATTGCTTGTATGGATTGTGTATTGAAATCGATAGTATGTAATAACTTTTGCTTGTACCAAGCTACCAGCAACTCATTCAAATTTATTTCTAGCAAAGAGGCTAATACTTTAATTTGGTTTTCTGTAGGAATCCGTTGTCCGCTTTCAAATTTACTAATTAGTGCAGGATCAATAGCTGTCAATCTCGCTAATTCATTAGTCTTGATTCCCTTTAATTCTCGAGCATTTTTTAGTAAATGCTTCATGATTAATAGGCTTTTTTGATTCTATCCAAATCACGTTTGGTATCTTGCTCTTTTAGCGATTCTCTTTTGTCATACGTTTTTTTACCTCTGCAAAGACCGATTTCCAATTTGGCTAAACCTTTTTCATTGGTAAACAAACGAAGCGGTATAATAGTCAAACCTTTTGTTTCCACACTTCGTGACAGTGACTTTAATTCTTTTTTATTTAGTAACAGTTTTCGTTCGCTTCTTGATTTGTGGTTGAATTGATTCCCAAAAGCATATTCTTCAATATACGTATTGATGGCAAAAAGCTCTCCATTATTAAATTCACAAAAACTTTCGGCAATTTGTGCTTTTCCTAATCGTATGGATTTTATTTCTGTTCCTGTTAAGACAATTCCAGCCGAAAAGGTTTCAATTATTTCATAATCGAATTTTGCTCTTTTATTAAGTATGTTGGCGACTTTTATCATAATAGGTAGCAAATGTACTAACAAAATAATGAAACAAAAAGTAATTTGTTTAATGGCAAAATTTTTTTTAAAGTATGATTTATATCAGTTTTTTTTAGAAAAAGGGGCTATAAATTTGCCCTATAATTTTAAAACTAAAACAAAATGAAAAAAATTTTATTGGTTGCAGCTTTAGCTTTAGTAGGTTTAACTGCAAATGCTCAAGACAAAAAAGAAAATAAAGGATTACAAGGAACATGGTGGGCTGCGGGTGAATTATCATTCAATTCTCAAAAAACAGGGACTGCTAAAACAGATTCTAACATGATTTTACCAATTGTTGGTACTTTTATTTCTCCATCTGTAACAGTAGGTCTTGGAATTGGTAATATTAGTTCTAAAACGGTTGATGGTACAGGTGTTACAACAGCAGAAGGGAATACTTTTGTTATTAAACCATTAATAAGAAAATATTGGAATGTATCTGGAGGTTTGTTTTTCTACGGTCAAGCTGCTTTACCAGTTATGATGGGAAAAGATAAAATTTCTGATGAGAAAACTTCTTCTGTTGCATTGCAATTAGCTCCTGGTTTCGACTATGTGGTTACTAAATGGATGACAGTTGAAACTTCATTCACTATTTTTAATGTTGGTTCTACTACTCAAACACCTACTGTTGGAGACAAAACCACAACATTTAATTTTAGTGCAAATCCTATGAATTCAGTTTCCGACAGACAAGTTGGTAACTTACAAGTAGGTGTTAAATTTTTATTCTAATTATTTTTAGATATATTTAGAGTTATTGGTTAGTTCCGATTAATTTCGGACGGAAAGGTCACCATTTCATAGTGGTGACTTTTTTTTGTGTTATATTTGTCTTATGGAACAACAAAAATCAAAAGATCCTTTACACGGAATTACGCTTCAAATTATTGTAGAGCAATTAGTTGATTTTTATGGATTTGATACCTTAGGAGAATTGATAAAAATTAAATGTTTTACGGATAATCCAACTATAAAATCTAGCTTAACCTTTCTTCGTAAAACCGATTGGGCACGAAAAAAAGTAGAGGAGTTATATATTAGAACACTGCCTAAATTAAAAACCCTTTAAATGTATTTTATTTAAAGGGTTTCACTATTTTTAGTTTTCAGCAATTCCTCTCCATTTTCTTATTTTTATTGTAAACAGGAGCATCATTAGAAAAATGAATGCAACATTAACCCATAGTAACTCCAAATCATATTTCTTTAAAAAGGATATTAAAGGATAGTTTTTCTCTCTTACTACAATGTCTTGAATATAATTATAATTACTAACTTTTTTTGCTATTTCTAAAACTAATGCATAGACAATAGGCCCGAAAATGGGTAAGATCCAAAGTATTAGATTTACCGTTATTCCTGAAATTCTTTTGTCTTTATTATTGCGTATTATAATAAAAAAATAAATAATCAATAACAGGAATAGAATAACTATGGTCGTTGGATAAATAAATTTTGAATTGCATATAGCGGTTATTATTCCAACAAAAATATTTAATACAGCCATTGCAACAAAAGTTATCAGCCAATTTCTGCCAGAACTAATTCTAAAAGAAAAGAATAGCAATGATAATCCAATTGCAACAAATAATGTTACTAAAAGAGATTGAAAATTTGCATTAGATTTTACCCAACTATCGGCTATAGTTTCATAAGAATGTTTTAAGGACTCTTCTGGAACATAGTATCTATTGCATAGATAAAGATTATTGTTTATTGTTTTATAGTATTGTTCAGTAGAATCAATTTTGTTTTTACTATTATCATAAACTAGTTCAAATTCTTTGCTACCAATATTTTTATATTTTTCATATTTTGGATAATCATAAATTAATTCAAACCACTGATTTTCACTTATGTTCGCTTTTAATTTATGTTCTTTTGCAATGGCTAAATATTTTTTGAATAACAATTTTAGTTCTTCTTTTTTATTATCTACTAGCCAATCTTTTATCTTTATTTTTCGCAGAGAATCTTCTTTAAATCCAAAAAAACTATAAGAATTAATGTTTTTGTTGAGCAATGAGAAATTATGATATTTTATACCTCTATATAAGAAAAAATCTTGTGGTTTTGCAGCAGTGTCGTTAGGAAGTCTAGCACCCTTATCCGTAGCTTTATCCATTAGTTCATCACTATCATAATCAATGTTATAAGAATATGAACCATTAATAAAGAATGATGCTTCACTTAATATTTCGCATCGTTCTTTGGCTTCCTTTTCTGAATAATAACTTCTTATTCGTACATCTTTTCCATAATAATAGGCTAAAATAAATGAACTGTTTAGAAAGCAAATCAGTAAAATTAACAACCACTCTTTATAGAGAGAAAAACTGTTTTTTGGATAGAATGATTTTAAGGCATTGTTTTTTAGATAATTTATAAGCCAAAGAATGATTACTAAAAGAGAGATAAGAATACTAAAAAAAATGGTAAATCCATCGCCTTTGTGGTAAGTATAATTATCATTAGTTTCCATAAAATTAATAGCACCATTAGTATATCCTATTACAAAAAATATAAGATTAAGTACAATCAAAATGCAACTAAGGGGAACAATCTTTAAATTCCATAATAATGGATGATTGATCAGTAAATATTTTTGAATATTTTTAAACATAATTTGTGGTTTTAAGAGACAAAAAAGCGTCGTGTTGAGTTGGATATATTTCTAAAATATTTGAGTGGAATGTTGTGTTCAATTACCAATTGCATAAAATTGTATATTGAAATACTTTCAGGGAAATTTACAATATAAGTACCTCCATTAAATTGTAATGAAACCATATTTAATTTTGAAAATACGTCACCCAATTGACTTTGTGACCAATCACTTTCAAACTCTATGACTAAAGCTGCTTCCGACTGCGGTTCGTTTTCAAGATTATTTTTTTCATGTAAGTTTTTCTGTTTTCCATTTTTTAAGAAGATTACTTGGTCTGATGTTTTTTCAACTTCGTACAATTGTTGAGAACTTAAAATAATTCCAATTGGTCTAAAAGGCGATTTAGCTATTGTTCTAAAATCTTCCAAAACGGTTTGTTGTGCTAAAATATCTAAATTAGCCAAAGGTTCATCAATCAACAAAATTTTTGGTTTTCTAAGTAACATTCTTGCTAGTTCAAAACGCATCTTGTATCCAGAAGATAAACTTTTCCAACTATGATTTCTGAATTTACGCAATCCTAAACGAGCAATTATTAATTCAACCAGCACTTCATTTTCTTCTGGTTGATATCCATAACTAGAAGCAGTGAATTGTAAATTTTCAAACATTGAGCCATACCAAGTATCGGTTCGTTGAGGAATATAAACAAGTTTAGTTCTCAAGTCATAGTTATCCTCATATTTAAAATTATAGTTTACACTTCCAGCAGTAGGATAGAGTTCTCCACATAAAGTTCTAAGTAACGTTGTTTTTCCGTTTCCGTTTTCTCCAACCAATCCCAAAATTTCACCTTGATGTAATTCTAGTTCAATCGGTCCAAGTCCAAAACTTGAAGTGCCATAATTCTTTTGTAATTTTGATGTTGTGACTAAAACTATTTTTTCAGCAATAGGTTTATGGACTAATGAAGCATGCAAATCGGTCAATATTGCGTGGTACTTTTCTTTTTTTGCTTCAATATTTGTTTCGTTTTGATCTAACCAATTTAAAAAAGCATTTGTTTTTTTATATTGATTTAAATCTTCTGTGTCAAGAGTTAAATCAATAATTCTTTTGGTAAGAATTAAAAAATCTTCAAATTTTAAAAAAGTTTGTAATTCTTGGTATTGTTTTTCAAATTCGTTCATATCTTATTTTTATCGTTTAAAATTTCTTTTTAGAAGCGAATAAATTACAGTATCCCAAAATTTACCTTCCCACAATTCATTTTCTAGAATATGGGCTTCTTTTACAAAACCATTTTTCTGTAATACTTTTTCTGAAGCTATATTATCAGGGTCAATAACGCCTTCAATAGAATGCATTTGCAAATCATCAAAGCCATATTGCAAAACTGCCTTTACTGCTTCTGTAACGTAACCTTGTCCATTATATTGTGGTAGAATCATATAGCCTATTTCGCAACGATGGTTTTCGGGTTGTATTCTATAATGGCCTATCACACCAATTAGTTTGGGATTTCCTTTTATCGTTATCGCCCAATTGATACCTTCGTTTCTCTCGATTTTATCATCAATCAATTTGATGTGTGCCAAAGCTTCGTCAGCATTAGTAACCAAAGGACGCGGAATGTACTTCATAGTTTCTGGATTACCACGAAGTTCCAAAATTTCATTTACATCATCATAGGATACTTTTCTTAGAAGTAATCGCTCGGTTTCTAAATTCTTAAACGGATGAAAATTGATGGTTAGCATGATTTATTTAATTTTAGGTGCTATTTTGATTTAGCATTCATTTTCAACAGATTTTAAATTAGCAACAATACATAGCCCAAAAGCGAACCACCTATCACTATCAAAGCACTATTTATTTTTCGATAGCCAAAAGTTAAGGTGATACCTATTAATGCAATAACAATTGTGCGCCAATCGTTTATGGTGTCTTTGCCCATTAGAAAGCAAATGGAAACAATAATGGCTACTGAAGCTACATTTACGGCATCCAGAAAGACAGAAAACAATTTGGAGTTTCGCATTTTCTTTACCAATGGATTAAGTAGTGCCACAAATAGAAATGAAGGCAGAAAAATTCCGATGGTTGCTATCAAAGCACCCCACCATCCGTTGATTTGATACCCAATAAATGTTACAGATGAAAAAACAGGACCGGGTGTAAATTGTCCAACGGCAATAGCATCGATAAGTTGTTGTCTCGACAATAATCCGGTGGCTACTAATTCGCTGTCAAGAAAAGCAAATAGCACATACCCACTTCCATACAATATAGCTCCTATTTTAAGAAATATTAAAAATAAATTGATATTGCTTGCCGATAGA
>CAIWKX010000022.1 GCA_903913315.1 uncultured Bacteroidota bacterium
ACCCACATGATGATTCAGCACCTGTTGGAAATGAATGTAACCGGAATGAAAACCCTAGACATGGGGTGTGGAACCGCCATTCTTGCCATACTAGCCGAAATGAAAGGCGCCCAACCCATCGATGCTATCGATATTGATAATTGGTGCTATTTGAATTCGATTGAAAACGCAGAACGCAACAATTGCCACCAAATAACAGTGTATGAAGGAGAAGCGGCTTTGCTAAAAGACAAACACTACGACTTGATTATCGCAAACATCAACAGAAATATATTGCTAAATGATATGCAAGCCTATGTCGATAGTTTGAACAAAGGCGGAATCCTATTGTTAAGCGGTTTTTACAACGAAGATATCCCCTTTATTGATGCCTGTTGCACCGAAAAAGGACTGACTTATGTTAAAAAATTGGAAAGAAACAATTGGGTTTCATTGAAATATGTAAATTAGCAGTATGAATTTTTAGGCAGAAGGGCATATGAGTACGATTGAAAAAGTGCAAGAAGAGGTTGCAATAGAAGAACAAATTGGAGTCAACAATGAAATTGTACTTTACAATGATGATGTAAATACATTTGATCATGTGATTGACACCTTAATAAAAGTGTGCAAGCACACGGCGGAACAAGCAGAACAATGTGCCATTTTAGTGCACTACAAAGGAAAATGCACAGTGAAAACAGGTCACTTTGACGAGTTAAAACCACAATGCACCCAATTATTAGAAGCAGGACTGAGTGCAGAAATAATATAAATTGTTTATGGAACAATACGGAACCATATTACTTTTTACTATTCCTTTTTTTCTGATTTTAATCGTACTAGAGAAAATATATGGCTTCTATAAAGGTATAAATCACGCTCCTATCATCGATAGCGTGGCGAGTATAAGTTCCGGAATTACCAATTCCCTCAAAGATGTTTTAGGACTGAGTATCGTAATTCTATCCTATTCCTGGATGGTGTCTAACCTCGCCCTGTTTCACCAAAAAACAACAGTTCTTACCTATGCCATTGCCTTTATCATCATCAATTTTTATGGGTATTGGGCACATCGTTGGGCACATCAAATCAATTTGTTCTGGAACAAACACGCCATACACCACAGTAGTGAAGAATTCAACTTGTCTTGTGCATTACGCCAACCTATTTCCAATTTCTTAAATTTATTTTCTTTCCTATTACTCCCTGCTGCGCTATTGGGGGTTCCAAAAGAAATTATTACCATCATTTTACCCATCCATTTATTCCTGCAGTTTTGGTACCATACACGCTACATCAACAAACTTGGGTTTTTAGAATACATTCTCGTGACACCGTCACACCATAGAGTTCACCATGCCATAAACCCCGAGTATATTGACAAAAATCACTCCCAAATATTCATCTTTTGGGACAAACTCTTTGGCACTTTTCAAGCCGAATTAGACAACGTCCCACCGGTCTACGGAATTACCCGCCCAGCGCAAACATGGAACCCCATAAAAATAAACTTCCAACATTTGTGGTTGCTGATAACCGATGCCTATCGTGCCGACAATTGGAGAGATAAATTCACGATATGGTTCCAACCTACAGGATGGAGACCCAAAGGCTTTGAAGAAAAATATCCTATAAATAAAATTGAAAACGTCTATGCCTTTGAAAAATATGGAACGTCCAATGCAAATATTTTAATCTATTGGGCAATGACCCAAATGTTTGCTACCTTAATCATAGTGAGTTATCTTTTTGGCAATATCGCCAAAATAGGAAAGCCAGCTATATTCAGCTACGGAGCCTTTGTTTTTATATCCATCTACAGCTATTCCAAATTGATGGATAAAAACAAACAATCGGTCGCATGGGAAATAGCACGTTGCCTTCTCGGCCTCGGAATAATAAAATACTATGGGGATTGGTTCGGCCTGAACACTATCATTCCCTTCGGAAACCTAGTAATGATAACCTACTTACTCCTGTCCCTGATAATGAATGGCTACTTAATCCGAATTAATTTCGGTACAAAAAAGCAACGCAACACAACCAACCATTAAAAAACTCTGTGAATCTCTGTGAAACCAAAACCGTCATCCCATCGAAGACATAAACCA
>CAIWKX010000023.1 GCA_903913315.1 uncultured Bacteroidota bacterium
ACTATTATAAGAAAGTAAGTAGCATTTTAGAAGAAGCTACATTGCGAACACCTTCTATCGAATATTTCCAAAAAGGAGGAAAACAAGGAATACACAGTGAACACATGGGCTTTATTCTAACAGAATTGCAGTACATGCAACGCACGTATCCCAACATGACTTGGTAAATGATTAACGATTGAAGAATAACGATTTTTGAAGTTCTTAAATAAAAAATCAACAATCTTCAATCAAATAAATCAGTATGACAGAGCAACTAACACACATCGACCAAAAACTGTTTGAAATTCTGGAAACGGTTTCCGATCCTGAAATTCCAGTACTTTCTATAGTGGAAATGGGAGTAGTTCGTTCTGCCAAACTAATAAACGGAATTGTTGAAGTAGAAATCACTCCAACCTACAGCGGTTGCCCAGCAATGGATGTCATTGGAGATGATATCAAAGCAGCATTCCAACAAAAGGGTTATGAAGCCAAAGTTGATTTAATTCTTTCGCCGGCGTGGACAACCGATTGGATTACATCAAAAGGAAGAATAGCTTTAGAAAAATACGGAATAGCATCACCTTTATCAGCAGATGCCGATAAAGAAGCCCTTCTGGGTAATAAAAAGTTAGTGAAATGTCCGCAATGCGGCTCATTGAACACAAAATTAGTAAGTCAATTTGGTTCCACAGCATGTAAAGCATTTTTCCAATGCGAAGATTGCCTTGAGCCATTTGATTATTTTAAATGTTTAAAATAATAAGAGTAACGATTGCTGATTGTTGAACTTTGATTTAAGATTTCTTTTCTTCTAAAATCAAAAATCGTTGATCTTCAATCTTAAATAAAATAGGTATGAGCAATAATTCAATTGAGTTAAAAATTGAAAACAATGTGGCATGGATTTCACTCAACAGGCCCGAAGTTTTTAATAGTTTCAATCGTGAAATGGCTTTGTCATTACAAACTGTGTTAGATAATTGTAATGATGATCCTAATGTAAGAGCCATTGTAATTAGTGGAAACGGAAAAGCTTTTTGTGCTGGACAAGACTTGAAAGAAGTGACTGACCCAGATTTAAATCCGGGTTTTAGAAAAATATTGGAAGAACACTACAATCCAATCATCCAAAAAATCAGAACGATTGAAAAACCTATTATAGGTGCTATAAATGGTGTCGCTGCTGGTGCTGGAGCCAATATTGCTTTAGCTTGCGATATAGTTGTAGCTTCAGAACATGCTAGTTTTATTCAGGCGTTTAGTAAAATAGGCTTAATTCCTGACAGTGCCGGAACTTTCTTCTTGCCAAGATTGATTGGTTTTCAAAGAGCAACTGCTTTAATGATGTTAGGTGATAAAGTGACAGCAGATGAAGCACTTCAAATGGGAATGATTTACAAAATATTTCCAGTTTCTTTTTTTAATGAAGAAGTAATGACATTGGCAACAACTTTAGCCAACATGCCTACTAAAGCATTAGGTTTAACCAAAAGATTATTAAACCAATCCATGACCAATAATTTAGAACAACAATTGGCTTTGGAAAGCGATTTGCAAATTGAAGCTAGTTCTTCTAATGATTACAAAGAAGGCGTAACCGCATTCGTAGAAAAAAGAAAACCCGAATTTAATGGAAATTAATATGAAAATTGCAATAATCGGTTCTGGAACCATGGGAAGCGGCATCGCACAAGTAGCCGCAACTTCAGGTTGTATAGTAAAATTATTCGATTTGAATCAAGAAGCTTTAACCAAAAGTGCAACTGCTCTTGAAACTACTTTGTCGAAATTAGTTGAAAAAGAAAAAATCGACGCTACTGAAAAATCCCGAATCCAAAACAATATTTTTTACGTCAACACATTAAAAGAGTTGTCCGATTCTGATTTAGTAATTGAAGCCATCGTAGAAAATCTCGAAGTCAAGCGAAAGGTATTCTCAGAACTAGAAACCTTAGTCTCGGAAAATACAATACTCGCATCCAACACATCATCACTATCTATAGCTTCCATTGCAGCTTCTTGTCAAAAACCAGAACGCGTCATTGGAATTCACTTTTTTAATCCAGCACCATTAATGCAATTGGTTGAGGTGATTCCAGCCGTGCAAACTAGCGAAGAAGTTTTGCAAAAATCAGTGCAAATTATCTCCGATTGGAAGAAAGTAGTGGCTGTTGCCAAAGATACACCTGGGTTTATCGTAAACCGTGTTGCAAGACCTTTTTACAGCGAAAGTTTGCGAATATACGATGAAGGTGTTGCCGACTTCGCGACAATAGATTGGGCTTTAAAAACTATCGGCGGGTTCCGAATGGGACCATTTGAATTAATGGATATGATTGGACATGATGTCAATTATGTAGTAACAGAAACCGTATTCACAGCATTCTATTTCGATCCAAAATTCAAGCCATCATTCACACAAAAACGTTTGTTGGAAGCTGGATTTTTAGGAAGAAAATCAGGACGAGGTTTTTATAATTATAATCAAGAATTACCAGCTCCAACAGAAGATACTGTTATAGCAAAATCAATTTTCGAAAGAGTGATTGTAATGCTCATCAATGAAGCAGCTGATACTTTGTTTTTAAATATTGCATCAGCCAAAGACATCGACAACGCCATGACCAAAGGCGTAAATTATCCAAAAGGATTATTGGCTTGGGCAGATGAATTAGGTATTAATTGGTGTGTAGAAAAACTAGACGAATTATACAACGAATACCACGAAGACCGATATAGATGTAGCCCTATTTTAAGAAGGATGTCAAAATCGGGAAGTTTTTTTTTAATTAACGATTGAAGATTAACGATTTTTGATTTTTGAAGTTTCGTAGAGTTCAGCAATCAAAAATCATTACCCGAGAGCTTTGCTCGAACTGGCGAAGCAATCAACAATCAAATAAATCATTATGGAAGGAACGAAAATACCTCATAAAATGCTTTCTCAAGATGCCTACAGCCAATGGCTCGGCATTGAAATTCTCGAATGCGAAATTGGGCGTTGCAAAGTCGCTATGACCGTTCGTAAAGAGATGCTTAATAGTATGAATAAAGCACATGGCGGAATAACCTATTCTTTAGCCGACACCGCTTTTGGTTTTGCCGCCAATACACATGGACGGTTTTCGGTTTCCATCGAAACTTCCATCAATCACATCGAAGCCGTTAATGAGGGTGATTATCTAACCGCTGAATCAGTTATTGAAAAAGTAAATAACAAATTAGGATTCAATATTATTGAAGTAAAACGAGGCGATGAGTTAGTTGCACTTTTTAAGGGTGTAGTTTATAGAACAAATAAAGAGTGGGAAGAGTAAAATTAACGATTGAAGATTAACGATTTTTGAATTTAGAAGTTTCTAAAAGTTCAGCAATCAACAATCAAAAATCGACAATCAAATAAATCATTATGGAAGCATTCATCATAGACGGCGTTCGAACGCCAATCGGAAGTTATCAAGGAACACTAGCATCGGTTCGAGCTGATGATTTAGGGGCTTTGGTCATAAAAAACGTAGTAGCAAATAATCCAAATATTCCAACCGATGCTTACGACGACGTGATCATGGGTTGTGCTAATCAAGCTGGTGAAGACAATCGTAATGTAGCGAGAATGTCGTTACTATTAGCAGGATTGCCTTATACCGTTCCGGGAGAAACAGTAAATCGTTTGTGTAGTTCCGGTTTGTCAGCCATAATCCACGCCAATCGTGCTATTAAAGCAGGCGACGGACACGTGTTCATCGCCGGTGGAATTGAAAACATGACGCGTGGACCGTTAGTGGTTTCTAAACCATCATCGGCTTTTGGAACAGATTCTAAAATGTATGATTCGAGTTTCGGATGGCGTTTTATCAATCCAAAAATGCAAGGTATGTATGGAACGGATGCCATGGGTGAAACGGCTGAAAATTTAGTAGAAAAATACAACATCTCTCGTGAAGATCAAGATGCATTTGCTTTGCATAGTCAACAAAAAGCTACTGCTGCGCAAGCTTCAGGAAGATTAGCCAAAGAAATAGTTACGTTTGAAATTCCACAACGAAAAGGAGATGCTATTCAGTTCTCTAAAGACGAATTTGTAAAACCAAGTACGTCTATGGAAGGGTTAGCCAAATTGCGACCAGCCTTTAAAAAAGATGGAAGTGTAACGGCAGGAAATTCATCAGGATTAAACGATGGTGCGGCGGCTACTATTATTGCATCTGCTGAAGCAGTAAAAAAATATAATCTAAAACCAATAGCTAGAATTGTAAGTTCGGCAGTAGTGGGAGTAGAGCCCAGAATTATGGGAATTGGCCCAGTGGAAGCGACTAAAAAGGCGTTGGCAAAAGCTGGTTTAACCCTTGACCAAATCGATATTATTGAACTTAACGAAGCTTTCGCAGCACAAAGTATTGCTTGCATTCGTGCGTTAGGATTACAAGATAACGATCCAAGAATTAATCCTAATGGAGGCGCTATTGCTATTGGGCATCCACTAGGGGTTACGGGTGCTCGAATTGTATATTCGGCAGCCTTGGAATTGCAATTAACTGGAAAACGATATGCGCTAATCACGATGTGTATTGGGGTTGGGCAAGGCTATGCGGCGATTATTGAAAGGGCGTAGGTTGTGGGTTTTTGTTGCACAGAGTTGCACGAAGTTGCGCACAGAGTTACACAGTGTTTATTTTGTTTGGTGTACTAAAAAGTATATAAAGTCAGTAGTAGGACGATATAAGTGAAGAAAAGGACGACATAAGTGAAGAAAAGGACGACATAAGTAAAGAAAAGCACGACATAAGTAAAGAAAAGCACGACATAAGTAAAGAAACGCACGACATAAGTAAAGAAACGCACGACATAAGTAAAGAAACGTACGATATAAGTAAAGAAGCATACGATATGAGTAAAGAAGTATACGACATGAGTAAAGAATCACACAACATGAGTAAAAAATAATACGACATCAGTAAATAATACTATGATATAAGTAAAGAATAGGACTGGATGATTAATTGGTAAATAACTATTTTTGTAGTATTGTATTTAAATAGAAAGAATATGTTACGATTGAATTTGGATAGAATTTTTAAGGTTAAAGGTATTACGAAAACAAATCAGTTTTTGATTAATTTAGGTAATTCTGATGGATATGCTTCGCAATTGGTTCATGGGAGATCGGTTTCGATACGGTTTGATAAATTGGAACAGTTGTGCAAGGCACTTAATTGTACGCCGAATGATTTGTTTAATTATTCGGATGATGGTGAGAAACCATTGCCTGATGGTCATGCTTTGTTTTCGATTTCGAGAAGTGATGCGATTGGGGAAGTGAACAAGTTATTGAACGATTTGCCGATGGAGAAAATAGAAGAGCTTTATAAAATTTTGAAGGGGAATGATACTGTTGGAAAATAAAAAATTATTTTTTGAAAAGTTGATGGTTCATTGAGAACAAAAATTAAAATGTATTGTGAATAAAGACCAAGTCATTTTTTAGAGGAAAATCATAAAAATATTAGCGTGAAAATTAGAAACATAATAACTTCATGATCTTTAATAGTAATAATTGTTTTGTTTTTTTCTGTTTTTAGAAGTTTTGGAAATAAATCAAATCAAAGTTGATTCGGTTGTTAGTTTTGGTTATAAAACGGTTTGGTTAGCCGTTAAAACAGAAAATAAAAAACGTATTTCTGAAATACTTAATTTGAAAAACACAAAAGAATGTAATTGGAAAGTTGGAATTGCTGAATCATATAATAGTTCTATATATATAACTCCTCAAATAAAAGATTGGACATTGGTTTGCGGAATGTCACTTTTGAATGGTAAAAATGACAAAGAAAATATAATTTATATAAAAAAAATAATTGAGACTTTAAGTTCAGAATTTGGAGAAGCTCAATTTTTTGGAAGTCATCGAGTTGTAGAATATCAAAGTTGGATGAAAGCAATAAACGGAAAAACAATACGAGCATATTGTTATCTTGGAGAAAGGGGTGAAAACTTAATAGTTGAAGGAGAGCCTACTGATTTTGAAAAAAAATATAAATTAATAAATACTTTCTCAAAAGAAGCACAAGATGAAAAATATTTTGAAAGAGAAGATTTATTTTATCCAGACGAAGAGTTTGTAATGAAAGTAGCAGAAAATTGGAGTATAAACCCTCAAAGACTTGAGGAAAGAAAAGATATAAAAAATGAACTAGGAATTATTGGAAATAAATAACAAGGCTAGATGCTAACAGTCGTTTGTCAAAATTGCGAACTTTGTGATAAATTCCCATTTGCGGTTCGCAAGAAATTTTAGCTTTAGTGGGGAATAAAAGATTACGAAGTTAGCAACTTCGCCAAGCGGGAATGTTAATTTATAATTGAGAACAAAAATTAAAATGGAAACCTAAATAGCCCTGATGCAAGGGAAAAGCCTCGCTTTTTTAAGCGAGCTTTGGAAAGGCAGCAGGAAAAAGGTTTGCAAATAAAGACCAAGCCATTCGCTTCTTCTAATAATAATTTGCGAATTTGAGGTTAAAAAAATAGATACTGAACTAAATTCAGCATACAATGAACAAAACACAACATTACGTATTAGGAAAATGGACTTCGGCAACTGGAGAGGGGAAACCGTCTTATGATGCTGTAACTGGCGAATTCATTGCGGAAACATCGGTGGAAGGATTGGATATTCCGGCTATTTTGAACTATGGAAGAACTAAAGGAGGTGAGAAACTTCGCAAAATGACCTTCCAAGAACGTGGCACTATGATTAAAAGTTTGGCGATGTATTTGACCAAACGCAAAGAAGCGTTCTATGAAATCAGTTACCGAACGGGCGCAACACGTGTCGATTCGTGGATTGATATTGAAGGCGGTTTCGGAAATTTATATGCCAATGCATCGTTGCGAAAATTATTCCCAAACCAACCATACCATGTTGAAGGCGACCCGATTGATTTGTCGAAAGGCGGTCGTTTTATGGCGCATCATATTTTGGTTCCGAAAAAAGGAGTGGCGATTCACATCAATGCTTTTAATTTTCCAATATGGGGAATGTTAGAGAAATGTGCGGTCAACTGGATGGCAGGAATGCCAGCTGTTGTTTTACCAGCGCCTGTAACTGCTTATTTAACTGAAGCTGTAGTAAGAGAAATTATTGCCTCTAATATATTGCCAGAAGGTGCTTTGCAATTGATTTGCGGTACTGCTAGAAATATATTTGATACGGTTGAAAACCAAGATGTAATCACATTTACTGGTTCAGCTGCAACAGGAAGATTGTTGAAAGCACATCCAAGATTAATTCAAGAATCAGTACCGTTTACAATGGAAGCCGATAGTTTGAATGCTTCTATTTTAGGCGAAGATGCGGTTCCAGGAACTCCAGAATTTGATTTATTCATCAATCAAGCTCGTAGTGAAATTACGGTAAAAGCGGGACAAAAATGTACGGCTATTCGTAGAATGATTGTTCCAGAAAAGCTGATGGATGACGTTCAAATGGCATTGGGGAAATCATTGGATAAAGTTTCGATTGGAGATCCAAGGTTGAAAGAAGTTCGAATGGGAGCTTTGGTGAGTAAAGACCAAGTTGAGGTGTTGAAAGGACGCGTTACAGCATTATCAAAATCTGCCAAAATAGTATATGGCGATTTAGAAAAAATAACGCTGATTGGTGCCGATGATAAAGGTGCTTTTGTGAGTCCAATTTTACTTCGAGAAGACCATCCGTTTACCAATTTAGCTGTTCACGAAACCGAAGCTTTTGGGCCGGTTTCAACAATAATGCCTTATGCAACTTTGGATGAAGCTATTGAACTAGCTCAAATGGGTAAAGGTTCGTTGGTATCATCAATCGTTACCAATTCGGATGCTATTGCCAAAGAATATGTAGTTAATGCGGCATCGCATCACGGAAGAATTTTAGTGTTGAACAGAGAAAATGCCAAACAAAGTACGGGTCATGGTTCGCCATTGCCACAGTTAGTTCACGGTGGTCCGGGTCGTGCTGGAGGAGGAGAAGAAATGGGTGGTGTTCGAGGCATTACACATTATATGCAACGTTGTGCTATTCAAGGTTCGCCAACCACGTTGACTGAAATCACAGGAATTTATCAAGCGAATTCGGCTTATAAAGAAATCACTCAGCATCCGTTTCAATACCATTGGGAAGACATTCAACCCGGAATGTCATTGCGCACCCATAATAGAACAGTTACCGATACCGATATTATTAATTTTGCTAACATCACGTGGGATCATTTTTATGCTCATACTGATATTACTTCGCTTGACGGAAGTATTTTCAAGAAAAGAACCGCGCACGGTTACTTTATTTTAGCAGCAGCAGCAGGTTTGTTTGTGTATCCAAATAAAGGTCCAGTTGCGGCAAATTACGGATTGGAAGAATGTCGTTTCTTGCGACCAATTTACCACAATGATACCGTTTATGCGCGTTTGACGTGTAAACAAAAAGTAGATAGAGATGTGGCTTCAGCCGAACATCCAAGTGGCATCGTGAAATGGTTTGTGGAAGTTTTTGATACCAATGATGAGTTGGTTGCTGTAGCGACTATCTTAACAATGGTTCAGAAAAAACAAGAGGTTTTCGTAGAAATGACTGATGAAAAGATCACGGAAATTTTAAACAAATTAACGGAAGATGCTAAACCGCAATGGGGTATTTTGAAACCACAGCATTTGTTGGAACATTTGGAGGAAGGATACAAAATTCTTTCGGGAGCCATTCAAGATTTTGAGATTGCAACCCCTGAAAAGATTTTGGATAAAGTGCATAATTCGTTGTATAATTATGATAAATTTCCATTGGGTTCTTCTTTTCCTACTATGAAAAAAGGTGAATTGGAAGAGTTGGTTCATCCTGATTTTGCCACAGCCAAAGCGAAATTTTTAGAAGCAAGAGAACAATATAAAACCTTTTTTAAAGAAAACCCAGAAGCGGTTTTGAAGAATATGGTTTTTGGGGAACTGAATAAATATGAATCGTATTTATTAGAGCGAAAACATTTGAATCATCACTTTGAACAGTTTGGTGTTTTATAAAAAAAAATAAAAAATGAACAGACTCGTAATTATTGGTAATGGATTTGATTTAGCGCATGGCTTACCAACTTCGTATGGTCATTTTATTAATGATTTTTGGAGAAATTTAAAAGATAATTACAATAAAGATACTTATAAGGAAATAGTTTATATAAATGAAAAGCATAAAGAAGTTTTTGATGTTAATCAAATAGAAGATTATGGTACTTTTATTAATAATTTGAAAGATTATGTAGAGAAATTTGGGTGGGGAAATTTTGACGTGGAAAGTGGTTCTTTTGAAATACAAGGTGGAGGGATAGAAGGAGTTGAAGTTATATTTGAATTTAGAAATAGTTTATTAAAAAAAATCAATAATAAGCATTCTTCTCAAAATTGGGTTGATATCGAAAATGAATATTATAAAGAGCTAAAAAAATTAATCCTATCAATGGCAGAGACGATATATTAAAATTAAATAATGAGTTTAACCAAGTAAAATTATTATTGGAAGAATATCTTCTTGTTAAGGTAAATAATAGATTTAATTTCAATAAAATTCCAGATTTAGATTGGGCTGAAAAACTTTTTTCACCTTTAGAAAGGAATTTAGAAAAAAATAAAAAGTATGACAATTATTTAAAGGAGTTTCCTAATAGCGACCATAAAGAATTGATTGATTTTGACAATAAACTCATTCAAGCAATTAAAGATAATACTTTGTCTGATAAAGTAGATTCAGGTGAACTTTTACAAAATAATTATTTTTTAAATTTTAATTATACTAAAACTATAGATTTATACATCTATAAGTTTGAACAACGTTTTATCGTTAAACAAGAACAAATCCAGATTCATGGTAGATTAAAAGATTTAAATAATGAAATAAACTTTGGTTTTGGAGATGAAATGGATGATGATTATAAAAAGATTGAAAATTTTGATGATAATGAATATTTGAGAAACTTCAAATCTTTCCAGTACTTACAAAACTCTAATTATAAGAATCTATTAGATTATATAGATAGTGACAAGTTTCAAGTATACATAATGGGACATTCTTGTGGATTATCAGATAGAACATTATTAAACACAGTTTTTGAACATAAAAATTGTCGATCTATTAAAGTTTTTTATCATAAAAGACAAGATGGAACAGATAATTATACTGAAATCATTCAAAATATTTCACGCCACTTTAATAAAAAAGCAATGATGAGGGAAAGAATAGTTAACAAATCATTGTGTGAACCATTAGAACAGAATATTAAATTTACAGAATTTAAATAAAAAAAATGAAAGCATACGTAATACATAACATAGAAAACAACATCGCTACGATTGAATTTTTTCATCCGGAGCAAAACTCATTGCCAGGTCATATTTTGGCACAATTAGCCAACACAATAACAGAAGTTGGAAATAATAACGAGGTAAAAGTCATTATCCTAAAAAGTGGAGGAGACAGAACTTTTTGTGCTGGAGCTAGTTTTAAGGAATTAATCGCTATTAACGATGCCGAAACTGGGAAAGTATTTTTCTCTGGTTTTGCTAACGTCATTAATGCCATGAGAAAATGCCCGAAATTCATCATCGGAAGAATCCAAGGAAAAACTGTTGGTGGCGGAGTAGGAATAGCAGCATCAACTGATTATTGTATGGCAACAAAATTTGCAGCCATAAAATTATCAGAATTAAACGTCGGAATTGGACCATTTGTAGTTTCACCAGCCATTGAAAGAAAAATGGGAGTTTCAGCCATGTCACAAATTGCTATTGATGCGAATACTTTTTATGAAGCCAATTGGGCAAAAGAAAAAGGCTTGTTTGCCAATGTTTATGAAAGCATTGAAGATATGGACGAAGCCGTTCAGAAATTCGCGGAGCATTTGTGTACGTATAATCCGGAAGCCATGCTCGAAATGAAAAAGGTTTTTTGGAGAGGTACCGAAGATTGGGATAATTTATTAGCCGAAAGAGCCGCCATCAGTGGACGATTGGTGTTATCTGATTTTACGAAAGAAACGTTGAAGAAGTTTAAGTAAAGTTATAAGTTATGAATTATGAGTTATGAATGGGTAACTCATAATTTATAATTCATAACTCATAATTCATAAAAATGATATACGAATTCAAAGGGTTTATACCAGTGATTGACGAAAGTAGTTTCATCCATCCGCAAGCAGCGGTTACGGGTAATGTGATTATTGGGAAAAATGTATATGTTGGTCCTGGAGCTGCCATTCGTGGCGATTGGGGAGAAATCATCATTGAAGACGGATGTAACGTACAAGAAAATTGCACGATTCATATGTTTCCAGGAAAGACCATGGTTTTGAAAGCAGGAGCACACATCGGTCACGGAGCAATTATTCACGGAGCCAATATTGGAGCCAATTGTTTAGTTGGAATGAACGCCGTAATTATGGATGATGTGAATGTAGGCGATGAATGTATTATTGGAGCTTTAAGTTTTGTTAAAGCCGGAATGCAAATCCCGAATCGAAAAATGGTGGTTGGAAATCCAGCCACAATTATAAAAGAGGTTTCTGATGAAATGATAGACTGGAAAACTAAAGGAACAGCCTTGTACCAACAATTACCAAAAGAGTGTTATGAAACTTTAAAAGCAGTTGAACCGTTGCGAGAAATTCCAGCCAATCGACCAACGCAAGAAGCGTTTTACGCTACATTAGAAGAATTTAAATTAAAAGAAAATAGAAAATAGAGAAAAGAATATAGACCGAATCAAAAGTCTATTTTCTATACTCTATTCTCTTTCATCTCAAAAAAATGATAACAGAATTCAAAATGCCCAAAATGGGTGAAAGTATATCCGAGGCAACCATAATCAGTTGGCTGAAAAACGTAGGTGATTTTGTGGAAGCAGAAGAAACTATTCTAGAAGTCGCTACCGATAAAGTGGATAGTGATGTTCCTGCGCCTGTTTCGGGTGTCATTACTGAAATTCGTTTTCAGAAAGATGACGTAGTTGAAGTGGGAACTGTTTTGGCATTGATTGATGAAAGTCAAAAGTCAAAAGTCAAAAGTCAAAAGTCTGAAAATAGTTCGATTGAAAATAAGTCTGTCTCGCCGAGCGCAGTCGAGGTGCCACAACCGAAAACTGACAACCGAAAACTGACAACCAATCCAAATGCTTTCATTTCCCCATTAATTATTTCAGTTGCACAAAAAGAAAATCTTTCAATTGAAGAATTACAAACCATTCCGGGTTCAGGAACTGATGGGCGTTTGCAAAAAAGTGATGTTTTTAATTATTTAAAAAATAGAAAATATCCTTTGCAAAGCATTCCGCAACCTAAAACCCACAACCCACAACCTACAACCTATTCCAAGCCCAAAATCAATTTTGTAGAAGGAAAAGATCACATTGTAGAAATGGACCGAATGCGTAAGATGATTGCTGATCATATGGTGTATTCCAAACAAACTTCGCCACACGTAACTTCTTATATTGAAGTGGATGTGACGAATTTGGTGAATTGGCGCAATGAAAACAAAGACAGATTCCAAGAGAAATACAACGAGAAACTAACCTTTACACCTGTTTTTGTTCAAGCTGTAGCCAAAGCGATTGTGGATTTTCCTCTGATTAATGTTTCGGTAGATGAGAAAAACATTATCGTTCACAAGGATATCAATATCGGAATGGCAACTGCTTTGCCATCAGGAAATTTAATTGTTCCTGTGGTAAAAAATGCTAATGAAAAAGATTTAGTGGCTTTAGCAAAAGACGTAAATACTTTGGCTGATGCTTCTCGAAATAATAAATTAAAACCTGAGCAAATTCAAGGAAGTACGTTCACTATTTCCAACGTAGGGACTTTTGGAAGTTTGATGGGAACACCAATTATCAATCAACCTGAAGTTGCTATTTTAGCCTTCGGAATTATAAAAAAGCGTCCAGAGGTTATCACGACTTCAAAAGGAGACGAAATCGCCATCAGAAGTATGATGTATCTTTCTTTATCCTTTGACCATAGAGTAGTGGACGGATTTTTAGGAGGTTCCTTCTTACGAAAAGTAGGCGATTATTTAGAACAATTTGATACAAACACAACACTATAAATTATGACAGAGAGTATGACATCAGAAATAAAAATAACTAAAGTTTCTCAATCTAAAGTAAGTGAAGTTGATTTGAACAACATCACTATGGGAACTAATTTTACCGATCATATGTTCATATGTGATTATGAAAATGGAGTATGGCAGAACCCAAGAATTGAGCCGTTAGCATTAATTCCGACACATCCTGCAGCCATGGCATTGCATTATGGACAAGCGATTTTTGAAGGAATGAAAGCGACTTTAGGAAAAGATGGAACGCCGTTGTTATTTCGTCCCGATGAAAATGCGAAGCGGTTAAATCATAGTGCTGACCGAATGGGAATGCCTTCGTTTCCATCAGCTTTATTTGTGGAGGCCTTGAAGCAATTCACAGCATTGGAGAAAAATTGGATTCCAACTTCTACCGGAAGTGCGTTGTATTTACGTCCGTTTATGTATGCAGATGAGGCTTTTATCGGAATGCGTGCAGCAACGAGTTACAAATTCATCGTAATGGCATCGCCAGCTGGACCTTTCTTTAGTAGAAAAATAAAATTATACGCTGAAAAAAAATACGTACGTGCTGTAAATGGTGGAACTGGAGAAGCCAAAGCAGCCGGAAATTACGCAGCAGCCATTCGTCCGACGGAATATGCAAAAGCTAAGGGGTTTGACCAAGTTTTATGGTTAGATGCTCAAGATTTTGAATACATTCAAGAAGTGGGAACAATGAATATCTTCTTCAAAATAGATGGGAAATTCATTACTCCAAGATTAACGGGTTCTATTTTATCTGGGATAACTAGAATGAGTGTCATCGATTTATTAAGAAGTAAAGGTTTTGAAGTTACTGAAAGACCCATCACTATTACTGAAATCATTGAAGCATCTCAAAAAGGAACTTTAGAAGAAGCTTTTGGAACCGGAACAGCTGTTGGAATTGCTATGATTGAAGAAATTGGAAACAATGATTTGTCACTTAAATTTCCAGATGCGAACCCAGTTTCGATAATGGTAAATGATACTTTGAATGCTATTAAAGTTCAAGATATCAAGGATGAATTTGGTTGGATTGTAGAAGCAAAATAATTTTTCAGGAACACAGATTTAAGAAATTCAACAGATTTTTAAAATTTTTCTAATTTCTTAAATTGGTGTTCCAAAAACCCAAAATGATATAGATTATCAAATTCAAAATAATGTTAGATAAACAAATACTTGAAAGCGCCTTTTCAACAATGGCAACTGCCAAAGCAATGGCGACGTTGTATGAAGATAATTTCAAAATAGTTTCCAAATACGTACACGCCACTTCACGAGGTCATGAAGCGATTCAGATTGCGATGGCGATGCAGTTGTTGCCACAAGATTATGCCTTTCCATATTATCGTGATGATGCTATGATGTTGGGAATTGGAATGCAACCTTACGATTTGATGTTGCAATTGATGGCAAAGGCAGCTGACCCGTTTTCGGGCGGACGAACCTATTATTGTCATCCGAGTTTGAAAGATGCTGATAAACCTAAAATTCCACATCAATCTTCAGCAACAGGGATGCAAGCCATTCCTGCAACAGGAGCCGCAATGGGATTTTGGTACAAAGAAAATACCGGAATTCAAGATAATACTGAGTTAAAACCAATTGTCGTTTGTTCGCTTGGTGATGCGTCAGTAACTGAAGGAGAAATTGCCGAAGCCTTACAAATGGCAGCTTTAAAACAACTTCCGATTTTATATTTAGTGCAAGATAACGGTTGGGATATTTCGGCAAATGCGGCTGAAACGCGAGCTCAAAATGCATTTGAATATGCCAAAGGATTCCACGGAATTGAAGCCATTTCGATTGACGGAGCCAATTTTACAGAAAGTTATTTAGCGGTTCAAAAAGTGGTGAAAACCATTCGTGAAGAACGTCGTCCGTTTTTAGTACATGCCAAAGTACCGTTGTTAAATCACCATACTTCTGGTGTTCGAATGGAATGGTACCGTGATGATTTGGAAGAAGCGCAATCGCGTGATCCATTTCCTGTCTTAGTAAAACAATTGTTGGATGCTGGATTTACAAGCGATGAAATTCAAAAAATAGAAGATGTAGCTGTTGCCAAAGTGCAAGCGGATTTTGATAAAGCGCAAGTAGCAGCAGATCCAACTCCAGAAGATTTATTTACGCACGATTTTGCTCCAACATCAATTTCAGAAGAAGTTGGTGAACGGAATCCAGAGCGTGAAGATAAAGTAGTAATGGTCGATTGCGCCTTATTTGCTGTAGAAGAATTAATGAAAAAACACCAAGAATGTTTGTTATACGGACAAGATGTTGGTGGACGATTGGGAGGTGTTTTTAGAGAAGCTGCGACTTTAGCACAAAAATTCGGTGATAATCGTGTTTTTAATACACCCATTCAAGAGGCTTTTATCGTAGGTTCTACCGTAGGAATGAGTGCTGTTGGATTAAAACCCATTGTTGAAGTGCAGTTTGCCGATTACATTTGGCCAGGATTGAATCAATTGTTTACAGAAGTCAGTCGCTCGTGTTATTTATCCAATGGAAAATGGCCTGTGAGCATGATTTTGCGAGTTCCAATTGGTGCTTACGGAAGTGGCGGACCTTATCATTCGTCGTCTGTAGAAAGTGTGTTGACTAATATTCGCGGAATTAAAATTGCTTATCCTAGTAATGGAGCTGACTTAAAAGGATTGTTGAAAGCAGCATATTACGACCCAAATCCAGTGGTGATTTTGGAGCATAAAGGGTTGTATTGGAGTAAAGTTAAAGGCACAGATGCTGCTAGAGTGAATGAACCCAGCGAAGATTATATATTACCTTTTGGGAAAGCGAATGTCGTTCAAGAGATTTGGGAACAAGAGACTGATGAAACGATTACTGTAATTACTTACGGAATGGGAGTTCATTGGGCATTGAATGCTTCGGCAATGATGAAAAATCAAGTTGAGATCATCGATTTGCGAACGCTTTATCCTTTAGATGAAGAATCCATTTTTAAATCGGTTAAGAAAGCTAAAAAATGTTTGGTTGTAACCGAAGAGCCAACCAACAATTCGTTTGCAAGAAGTTTGGCTGGATTGATTCAAGAGAACTGTTTTAAATATTTGGATGCTCCCGTGATGGTGATCGGTTCGGAAAATATGCCTGCTATACCTTTGAATAGTACTTTGGAGTTTAAAATGATTCCGAATGTGGATAAGGTGAGGGTGAAAATGGAGGAACTTTTGAATTATTAGGCATAAAAAAACCTCCAATTTGGAGGTTTCTTGTTTTATTTTTTTACAACTGGAGGATATTGTGCTAAAATTTTATCTACGAATTCTTTGATTCTAGCATCTTTTTCTTCAGTGTCTTTAGTTAGGTAGCCGCTTCCTTCACCTTGCCAAACTAATTCTTTGGTTTTGGCATCGATTAGGTCGATGTATAATGTTCCTTCGGGAGTACTATATACATTAGAATATCCCATTCCCATGTAGGGATTGTATCCCCAACCCATTCCCCAGCCGAAACCTGAATTGTTGTAAATGTCTACTCTTTGGTTTTCTTTGGTGAAGATGCTTACTAATAAATCGGGCGTTTCGCTTTTGGTAAACCCTTTGGTTACTAGTGCATCGTCGATAGAATGTAGGATTCGTTTTTTGTCTAAATCGGAAATTTCGACTTTATCGACAGCACTTTTTAAATAGGCATAGGTCTTATAGCTATTAAAATTTGCTTTTTTGTCGTAGTCAGAATTTACTCTAACTGAACTGCATGAGGCTAGCACGAATAGTAGTAGTAGAGGAATGATTTTTAATGTTTTCATAAATTTTTTATTTAAAGTTTAAACTTGGTGCTATAATAAATTTTCATCAACTATATTAGGGATGGTAATTTTTAATAAAGGTTGCGTCTGCATGGCTCTTTTTATTGCAAAAATTGCACCTTCGTTTCTTGCCCAACTCCTTCTTGAAATTCCGTTGTTCACATCCCAGAAAAGCATTGATTCTAAACGTCTTGACGCGCCTTTTGAACCATCAAGAACCATACCAAAACCACCATTAATTACTTCGCCCCAACCAACGCCACCGCCATTGTGGATTGAAACCCAAGTGGCGCCACGGAAACTGTCTCCGATGACGTTTTGGATTGCCATATCGGCAGTGAAACGCGAACCGTCGTAGATGTTTGAAGTTTCTCTGTAAGGAGAATCTGTTCCTGAAACATCGTGGTGATCACGACCTAAAATGACGTAGCCAATTTCGCCACAAGCAATTGCTTGATTGAAAGCTTCGGCGATTTTTATTCTTCCTTCAGCATCGGCATAAAGAATTCTTGCTTGTGAACCAACTACTAATTTATTTTCTTGCGCGCCTTTAATCCATTGGATGTTATCGGCCATTTGTTGTTGGATTTCGGCAGGAGAATTTTTCATCATTTCTTCTAAAACATCGCATGCTATTTTGTCTGTTTTAGCTAAATCATCGGGATTTCCTGAGGCACAAACCCAACGAAAAGGTCCGAAACCGTAATCAAAACACATAGGTCCCATGATGTCTTGTACATAACTGTTATATTTGAAATCGATGTGATTTTCGGCAAAAACATCAGCTCCAGCGCGAGAAGCTTCTAATAAAAAGGCATTTCCGTAGTCGAAGAAATAGGTTCCTTTCGCTGTATGTTTGTTGATAGCTGTTGCATGACGACGCAATGTTTTTTGGACTTCTTCTTTGAATTTAGTTGGATTATTTGCCATCATTTCATTCGATTCTTCAAATGAATAACCTATTGGATAATAACCGCCAGCCCAAGGATTATGTAGCGAAGTTTGGTCGGAACCTAAATCAATATGTAGATTTTCTTGGTCAAAACGTTCCCAAACATCGACTACATTTCCTAAATAAGCAATGGAAACCACTTCATTATTATCTAATGCTTTTTTAACTCTTGGGACTAATTGGTCAATATTTTCAATCACTTCATTAATCCAACCTTGGGAATGACGAATGTGTGTGATTTTTGGATTTACTTCGGCACAAACAGTCACACAACCCGCGATATTTCCTGCTTTTGGTTGTGCGCCCGACATTCCACCAAGCCCAGAAGTTACAAATAAACCTCCTTTCGGTGATTTTTTTATTTTTCTGAAACCGTTTAAAACAGTGATAGTTGTGCCATGAACGATACCTTGTGGACCAATGTACATGTAACTTCCAGCAGTCATTTGTCCGTATTGCGAAACGCCTAATGCATTCATCTTTTCCCAGTCGTCGGGTTTGGAATAGTTTGGAATCACCATTCCGTTAGTAACCACAACCCTTGGAGCCTCTTTATGTGAAGGAAATAATCCCATTGGGTGACCAGAGTACATGGCTAATGTTTGCTCTTCGGTCATTTCAGCCAAATATTTCATCGTCAATAAATATTGTGCCCAATTGGAAAATACAGCGCCATTTCCACCATAGGTAATTAATTCGTGAGGATGTTGCGCTACAGCATAATCCAAATTGTTTTGAATCATTAGCATAATGGCTTTTGCTTGGTCGCATTTTCCAGGATATTCTGAAATTGGACGCGCGTACATTCTGTAATCAGGACGTAGACGATACATGTAGATTCTTCCGTAAGTTTCTAATTCGGCTTTGAATTCTGGAATTAATTCGGCATGATGTTTAGGTTCAAAATAGCGCAAGGCATTTTTTAAAGCTAATTTTTTTTCTTCTGAAGAAAGTATCTCTTTACGCTTTGGTGCGTGATTTATTTCGGTTTCATAAGGTTTTGGTTTTGGTAATGCCGATGGTATTCCTTGTAGTATTTGTTCTTGGAAAGTCATGTTTTGATAATTTGTTGATTTGGTTATTTGTTTGGTGTTTTAATAGTTCCTGTTTTTTTGTCAAACCCATACGGACAATGACGGCAGCCACTTCGGCAGCAATAGCCTCTTTTTAAATGGTATTTTTCTGTAAAAACTCTATAGCCTTCGGGAGAAAGATAATAATCCTCTCCTTCGATTAATTTATTTTCTGAATTTAGTTCATTCATAGCTACAAATTTAACAACTTTGCTGAATATCATACCGATTGTTTTTAAATATTTAACACCAAGAGGTTTTTGAGGATTGACTTTTTACTTTTTTTGGAATAGATAATTAGGTTTACTTATATCTTAAAGTGTAAATTTGATTAAAAACATAAAAAAACGATAAATTGAACTACTAATTTTTTTGTTTTTATTTTCATCTTTTTTTAAATTATTTTTTCTACTTTTATATCAAATTGATGATTATGAGAGTTTTTACATCTTTTTTTTTGTTTTTAATACTTTCTTTAACTTCTAATGCACAATTGTTTGTTAAGGACAATACTTATATTTTTAATAAAGGTAATGTTGTTTATGTAAATGGGAATGTCGAGTTAAATGGATCAAATAGTAATTTCTATTTAAGAAGTGAAGCGCAATTATTACAAGGGACAACTAGTACTTCGTCAAATAAAGGAATTGGAAAGCTTTCTGTTTTCCAAGAAGGTACTGTTAATAATTATGCTTATAATTATTGGTGTTCACCTGTAGGAAATGCTTCTACTAGTATAGGTAATGAAGATTTTGGTATTACAATGTTGAGTGTTCCAACAACAAATACGTCAAGTATGGCAGCTACAATGTTAGCAATGAATAATTATGACGGAGTTTCTGGCATAGGAACATTGTCAATTGCTCCTTATTGGATATGGAAATTTTTATCTTCTTCAACATATTCTCAATGGTTTCAGTCGGGTTCTACAACAAACATTTCTGCAGGACAAGGATTTACTATGAAAGGAACTAGTGGTTCTGATGCTACTAATCCAGGAGAATCAGTTGCAAATAATCCAGGAAGTAAACAACGTTATGATTTTAGAGGCAAACCAAATGATGGTAATATTTCTGTCAGTGTAGCTACTAATAATTTTACTTTAACAGGAAATCCATATCCATCAGCGTTACATGTTAATGCATTTTTATTAGATGCGTCTAATTCTGCATGTTCAGGAATTGCTTATTATTGGGAACAAGATAAAACTGTAAATTCTCATGTACTTTTAGCATATAAAGGAGGATATGGTACATATTCTCCAATTTCATTAGGTTCAACAGGGGTTTATGTTTCTGCGCCTTTTAATACTTATACTATAACAGGAACGGTTAATGTACTTGGATCTCAATCAGGCTTAGTTATTGATAGGAAATATGCTCCGATAGGTCAAGGTTTTATGGTTAAAGGAGTTTCGAATGGAACTGTAACCTTAATGAATAGTCATAGAGCATATTATAAAGAGAGTACACTAGCTACATCACATTTTGAAAAAAGCAGTAATATAATAAATCAAAATAATGGAGAATCATCAAACTTTGTTTCTCATATTAGATTAAACACCTCTTTTAATGATTTATATACACGACAGGTTGCATTAGCTTTTGTTACGGGAGCGACAGATGGTATTGATAGAGGAATAGATGCAGAAAGTCCTGCAAGTACAGATTTGAATAACGATTCTTATTTTGTCATTCAAAATGGCAAATATGTTATTCAAGGAATAGAATTTGATTTAAACAAAAGATTACCAATAGGGGTTAAAATATCGGACAGCACTGCTGTGAGATTTAGTTTAGCAGATGAAATTAATTTTGATCTCAATCAAGATGTTTTTATATATGATTCTCTTGATAATTCCTATCACAATTTAAAGAAAGGGGATTATTCAGTAATTTTAAATACGGGCATATATAACCAACGTTTTGAGCTCACTTTTAAAGAATCAGATTTATCAATAAATAGTAATGGTAAAAATAATTTTATGATAGTTCAAAATAATTTAAATCAAACATTGTCAATTGCAAATAGAAATTTAATTGATTTAAAATCTGTTATGTTATATGATGTTATTGGAAAGTTAATTTTTGATAAAGTTGATTTAGGAATTAAAAGCATATATGAATTCCCCACAACTTCTTTAAGTGACGGAATTTATATTGTAAAATTAAAAACGAATGATGGACAAATTGTCAACCAAAAAATCATTGTTGAAAATCAGAAATAATTTTAAATAATTTTTTATATGGGTATTCTTTTGAATACCTTTTTTATTCTATCAAAGTTAAGATTTGTAAATTTGCCAAAAAAATATATTTTGAAAGTCCTTACACAACAAATACTTTTAAATGAAACATCCATTAAGTTATTTATTAGACGTGAGGATTTAGTTCATCCTTTTATTTCTGGTAATAAATTCAGGAAATTAAAATATAATTTATTAAAAGCAAAAAAAGAAAATCACACTACAATATTAACTTTTGGAGGTGCTTTTTCAAATCATATTGCAGCAACAGCATTTGCTGGAAAAGAAAATGGGTTTGAAACAATAGGGGTGATTAGAGGAGAAGAATTGGCTATAAAAATAGATAAAAATCCTTCACTCAAATTTGCACAAGAGTGCGGTATGAAATTAGTATTTGTTACAAGAGAGAATTACAGGTTAAAAACATCTGAAAAATTTATTTCACAATTAAAACAAAATTTTGGTTCTTTTTATTTAGTTCCAGAAGGAGGAACTAATGAATTTGCAATAAAAGGATGTGAAGAAATTTTGTCAAAAGAAGATTGTATTTATGATTTTATTTGTTGTGCAGTAGGTACTGGTGGTACAATTTCAGGATTGATAAATAGCAGTAAATCATATCAAAAAGTTTTAGGGTTTCCTTCATTAAAAGGTGATTTTTTAAAAGAAGATATTTGTAAATTTGCAAAAAATAATAATTGGGATTTGATATCTGATTATCATTTTGGAGGATATGGAAAGGTATCTGAAGAATTAATTATTTTTATTAATGATTTTTATAAAAAAAATGTAGTACCATTAGATCCAATTTATACAGGAAAGATGGTTTTTGGTGTTATAGATTTAATATATAAAAACTATTTTCCAAAAAACTCTAAAATTTTATTAATACATACAGGAGGAATTCAAGGAATTAAGGGCATGAACATTAAATTAAAAAATAAAAATTTGCAAACAATACAAATCAATGATTAAGAATTTAGTGCTTTATTTAGCTGTTGTTTTTTTTATTGCTTGTAGCACAAGTCATAATGTAGTAAGAACTTCAAAGGGTAAAAATCTACGGAGTAAAACTGTTGTAAAGAATGATAAGCAAACTGAAAAAAACGTTTTAAAACAGACCCCTAAGCAAGTTACTAAAAAACCAGTTTCTGTTTCTAAACCAATTGAACATAAACCAGAACAAATTAAAAAATCAACACAAACTACAGTTGTTAAAGACGATGAAACTAAAATTAAAAGCTCTATTGTCAAAGATGAATATCCAGTAGCTGATTTCCAAATTGAGACTCTTGAAGCTACAACTAGTGTTAAAGTTACTACAGCAATGGTTTTAAGTTATATCGAGAAATATAAAAATATAGCTAAAGAAGATATGCTTCAATATGGAATCCCTGCAAGTATTATTTTAGGACAAGGTATTTTAGAATCAGGAGCAGGAACTGGCCCATTGAGTATTCAAGCTAATAATCATTTTGGTATTAAGTGCCATAATGAGTGGATTGGTCCAAGTGTACGATATAATGATGATGTAGAAAATGAATGTTTTAGAAAGTACAAAGACCCAAAGGAGTCATATCGCGATCATTCTTTATTTCTAGTTACTCGAGCCCACTACTCAAGTTTGTTTAAGTTAAATAAAAATGATTATGTGTCATGGGCAAAAGGTTTAAAAAATGCTGGTTATGCTACTGATTCAGCTTATCCAACTAAATTAATTGCCATAATTGAAAGATATCATTTGCAGAATTTTGACTCTGAAGTATTAGGTAAGGATTTCATTTCTTCAAACAATAGTGTTAATGTAAAAAAAGATAGTATTCTTTTGAAAGATGATTTTAATTTGTCATCTGCGACTCAGTTGCATCAAGTTTCTAAAGGCGATACTCTATATTCAATCTCGAGAAAGTATAATGTTACAATTCAGGATTTAAAAAAGAAAAATAATATTTCAAATGATTCTTTGTTGATTGGGCAAAATTTAATTATAAAATAGAAAAATAATGTTATATAAAAGAAGCAGTCAGCTTTTCGGAGAGGCAGAAAAAGTAATTCCAGGTGGTGTAAATTCTCCAGTTAGAGCTTTTAGAGGAGTAGGAGGAGTACCAATTTTTGTTAAAAGTGCTAATGGAGCTTTTCTTTATGACGAAGACGGTAATAAGCTTATTGATTATATTAATTCCTGGGGACCAATGATTTTGGGCCACGCATACAAACCCGTTATCGATGCCATTACAGAAAGAGCAAAACTAGGAACTTCATTTGGAATGCCGACAGAATTAGAAACTAAAATTGCTGAATTAGCAGTTTCGATGGTGCCCAATGTTGACAAAATTCGTTTTGTGAATTCTGGAACTGAAGCTTGTATGAGTGCAATACGCTTAGCTCGAGGTTTTACAAAAAGAGATAAAATTATAAAATTTGCAGGTTGTTATCATGGTCATTCTGATTCTTTTTTGATTCAAGCTGGTAGTGGTGCAAGTACTTTTGGGATACCAAATAGTCCAGGAGTAACTCAAGGAACTGCTAAAGATACTTTATTAGCTAATTATAATGATATTGAAAATGTAAAAGCATTATTTGAAGCTAACAAAAATGAAATTGCGGCTCTAATTGTAGAGCCAGTAGCAGGAAACATGGGGTGTATTCCTCCAATAAATGGATTTTTAGACGGTTTAAGACAAGTCTGTTCAGATAATGGTGCGTTGTTGATTTTTGATGAAGTAATGACTGGGTTTCGATTGGCTAGGGGAGGTGTTCAAGAATTGTTCAATATTAAAGCAGATATTGTTTGTTTTGGAAAAGTTATTGGTGGTGGATTGCCTGTAGGAGCTTTTGCTGCAAATAACGAAATAATGAATTGTTTAGCGCCGTTAGGTCCAGTCTATCAAGCAGGAACTTTGTCTGGAAATCCATTAGCAATGGCTGCTGGATTGGCAATGCTTCAATCTTTGAATAATGATAGTCAAATTTTTCAGAGACTTGAAGATAAAACAGCTTATTTAGAAAAAGGGATTAGAGAAGTATTGGCAAATAATGAAATTGAATTTACAATTAATAGAGTTGGTTCAATGATTTCTATTCATTTTGATGCAAATCCTGTGTTTGATTTTGCAACAGCCAAAAAAGGAGATAATGCTACTTTTAAAAAGTTCTTTCACGGATTGTTAAAAGAAGGGATTTACATAGCACCTTCTGCTTATGAAACATGGTTTATAACAGATGCGTTGACTTATGAGGATTTAGATTTTACTATTAATGCAATAGATAAAGTTGCAAAAACATTATAGAATAAAGCTCCGATTCATCGGAGTTTTTTTATATATATTCTAATGCTCTTTCGAGGGACATTCCGCGCGAACCTTTTATTAAAATCATCGAATTTAAAAAATGATTTTCTTTTAAGAATTCAGTAAAAGAATCAAAGTCTTTGTAGAAATAATAATTTTCTTTTTCACTTTTATTTAAATAGAAATCTTTTCCAATAAAGAAACATTGAATCAGATTTACATTTTTTAAATACTCAATAATTGATTTATGTTCATGTAAACTTTCAACTCCAAGTTCAAACATATCTCCAATAATAATAACTTTTTTAGGTTTGTCCAATTGAATAAAATTTTCTAATGCGACCAACATGCTACTTGGATTAGCATTATATGCATCAAGAATAATTTCATTACTATTTTTTGACACAAGTTGAGATCGATTATTTTCAGGGATATAACTTTCAATAGCCTTTTTAATTTTTTCCTCTGAAACTCCAAAATAGTTACCAATTGTAATAGCTGCATTTATATTGTTTGCATTATATAATCCAATTAAATGAGATTTGATCTGTATATTCTTGTAATAAATTGAAACCATAGGGTTTGCACTTACTTTTTTTATAAAAACATTACAGGCTTGATTTATTTTACTGAAAGTTATTCTTTCAAATTTTGATGTTTTTTCTTCTTGAATAGTATCATCAAAATTCACAAAAGCTTTCTTGTTGTTTAATTGTAAGTAAGTGTACATTTCACTTTTCCCTTTAATTACCCCTTCAACTCCACCAAAACCTTCAAGATGTGCTTTCCCAAAATTAGTTATATATCCATAATCAGGGAGAGTTATTTCACATAAGAATTCAATTTCTTTTTGATGATTAGCTCCCATTTCTATAATACCTATTTCTGTTTTATCATTAAAGGATAGTAGTGTTAGAGGTACTCCTATGTGGTTATTTAAATTTCCAAGCGTGGCTTTTGTGTTGAATTTTTTTGCAAGAACAATTTGAATTAATTCTTTAGTTGTAGTTTTTCCGTTGCTTCCTGTAATCGCAATAATTATCAGGTCTAAGTACTTTCTGTGAAATTTAGCTAATTCTTGTAAAGTACTTAAGCTATCCTCTACAAGAATTGTTCTTTCATCTATAAAATAATTTTTATTGTCTATAATTACGAATGATGCACCTTTTTCTATAGCTTCATTTGCAAATATATTTGCATCAAATCGTTCTCCTTTTAAAGCAATAAATAATGAGTTTGGTTTAATTTTTCTGGTGTCAATTTCAATACCGGAGGATTGTAAGAATATTTTGTGAATTTCTATTATTGTCATATTAATATGTATTTAAAAAAAAAGCCCTAATTAAAGGGCTTTAGTTATATTATAATAAAAAATTATCTTTTTTTATTTCTTGCTGATTTTTTAAAATCAGATTTAGGACCTACCCTAGACATTGCACATCTGAATCCAATATAATCAGTTGCCATATCTTGAGGGAAGTATCTTCTTTGAGCTGGGTCTAACCAATAGGCTCTATCTTTCCATGAACCTCCTTTATATACTCTAACATCGTCATTAATCAAAGTCGTTCTTTTGCTAGAGTGATCGTATTTACGAATCATGTTTCCAATACTATCAGTTGACACGTTGTGAACTGGAGAATCATACATTCTTTGTTCTGCTTTTAATTTTCCATCACCTTCTTCAGATCCACCAAAGTCAAAATATCTAGTAGATTGTTTGTCACCATCTCTATAGTTTTTTTCATCACTTTTATCAAAATTTTGTCTTAAGTAAGTCTCTTTATCATCAACAGGAACTTGAGCAATTTGACCTACAAAATTTCTAGCCATAACTTTACCATTAGGCATTGTGTCAAATTTTTGTGTTTCTTGAGTCACTAATTCAACCTTTCCATCTTCACCTATTTTGTCTTTAGTATAAACATTACCTCTAAAATAGTTAAAGTCATTTCCTTCATCATCAACTATTGGTCTATAAACATCAGCAACCCATTCGGCAACATTTCCAGCCATATCATATAATCCAAAATCATTTGGAGGGTATGATTTTACTTTGTTAGTAATATCAGCGCCGTCATCTGACCAACCTGCAATTCCACCATAGTCACCTTTACCTTGTTTAAAGTTAGCTAACTGATCTCCTTTGATAGCTCTTTTGCTTGATCGAGTATAACTTCCTGACCAAGGATATTTCTTTTGTCCTTTATAAGTGTTATATTCTCTTTGTCCGACATCAGCTGCTGCTGCATATTCCCATTCTGCTTCTGTAGGAAGCCTGTATTCTGGTAAAATTAAACCTGAAGTTCTTTGAGCATATACGTTTTTAGCTTCTTTTGTAGTGCCATTCGCTCCTTTAGTTCCTCCTTTTCCAGCTGCTTTAGAATTTCTAGGGCCCTTTAATACAATTTTATCGTCTCCACCAAAAGTTTTTGAAGGAGCTGCTAAATAAGTGTCAGTGCTAAATGTTGCTTCAGCTTTCACATCTGTAACTTTTGCATCTTTTTTCAAATAACCTTCTCTTTCAAGAACAGATTCATTAACACGGTCAGTTCTCCATTTACTAAACTCAGTTGCTTGAATCCAATTTACTCCAACTACCGGATAATCAGCGTAAGCAGGATGTCTTAAATAATTGTTGGTCATTGTTTCATTATAACCTAAGCGGTTTCTCCAAACTAATGTATCAGGAGAAGCGCCTTGGTAAATATTTTTGTAATTATCTTCTTCTGGAGGAAAAACTCTCTTTAACCAATCTAAGTACTCCATATACATCAAATTAGTAACCTCTGTTTCATCCATATAAAATGACATAACGTGCTGTTGATTTGGTGTGTTGTTCCAATCGTGCATTGGATCATCTGCAACTCTACCCATGGTAAATGTTCCACCTTCAACTAAAACTAATCCTGGTCCAGTTTCTTGTTTTTTAAACTTAGAAGCATACTGAAATCCACCTTTTTTGTCATTAATTTTCCATCCAGTTGCTTTTGATCCTGCTTTTGAATCAGTTTTTTTACTGCAACTTGAAAAACTTGCCATTATTACTAACAATAGTAATACTCTGATGGCCATAAATCTGTTTACTTTCATACTCATAGTAGGTAATAAATTTTCGAGGCGCAATATAAGAATTAACCTTGATATTGCAACATCTTTTTTAAATTTAGTAAAAATATTTTTTGTTTATTAGTAATAAACGTTAGAATTGTTTTATTATTGTAAGGTTTATAAAAAAAATGTGTTACATATAATATTAATTCCAAAGGTGCGTTATTTGATGTAATGAAAAGAATTATTTTAGTAATGGTATTAGTTATAGGCAGCATTGTTAGAGTTTACTCGCAGCAAAGCAACGCTATTTCTGTTGATTGGTTAGAAAAGACAAGTTTTGTTTTTGGTGAACATAAATTAAATATTCCTCAGTTTTCAACGGATAGCTTTAATTTTGACTTTATCAAAAAGGAGATAACTTTTGTAAAAAAAATACCTATCAATTATAAAATAGACGAAAATTCAATGCAAATAACTAATATTAATTATGAGAATATTAGCGAAAGTCAACTTGGAGATTTATCCAAGAAGAATATTAATTCTACTATTAATGTAAAAATAAAAAATAGCATTTCTCGAGATAAGATTTTTGGAGTGATGTCTTTTTCGCCAATTATTAAAGATGCAAACGGATATAAAAGAGTAAAATCATTTACCTATTCTTTCAAAAATTCTTCAAATAGTTCAAAGTACAATGCTACTCAAAATTACGCAAGTATTACTAATTCGGTGTTGACAAGTGGAGTATTTAAAAGAATTTATGTAACAAAATCTGGAGTGTATAAGATTTCTAAAAGTTTTATGGCAAATTTAGGGTTTGATGTGAATACTATTGATCCAACTAAAATTAAAATATACGGAAATGGCGGTAGGATGGTTCCATTAGTAAACAGTGTTCCTTACCCAAATGATTTGGAAGAAAATGCTATTCAAGTAGTTGGTGAGTCTGATGGAGTATTTAACGACGGTGATTACATTTTATTTTATGCTGAAGGAATGGACAATTGGAGTAATGAAAATCAAACTAATTTGAATTTATATTGTGATAAATCATATTATTACATAACCATTGGTAGTGATAATGGAAAACGAATCAGTTTAATGAATCAACCAACTGGCAGCCCAACGGTAATTCAAACTACTTTTGATGATTATCAATTTCACGAAGTTGATTTAACCAATATAGGGAGATTAGGAAGAACATGGTATGGTGAAGATTTTAGTTTGAATAATGAACAAACATTCGATTTCAATTTTCCAAATATTGTAACTTCTTTGCCTTCAAAATTAGTGGTTCATGTAGGGTCTAATTCTTTTGTTTCAACTTCTTTTGCTGTAGATGTTAATTCTGTAAATGTCGGAAATGTTAGTTTAGGAGCAGTAGAATTAAATTCTGGTTTGGTCGCAGCGGATTGTTATTTAAATGCAACACAATGTGAGTCGGCTTTCAAATCAATACCTAGTACTCAAAGTATGAGTGTGAAACTTACCTATAATAACAATGGAGTGCCTACATCCAAAGGGTATTTAGATTATATAAGTATTGCGGCCAAAAGTAATTTGACGGGATATGGAAAACAGTTTCGTTTTACCTATATTGATGCGAGTACACAAATTGGTGTAGTACAATATCAATTGAATAATGCGGCAGGAATTTCGCAAATTTGGGATATAACTGATATTTATAACGTAACATCAGTACCAAATACTAACCAAGCTAATTTTTCTTTCAAAGCAAGCTTAGGACTAGCAACAAAATACATAGCTTTAGATCCATCAGATTTTTATGCACCATCAGTAGATCAAAGTGTTTCTGTTTCAAATCAAAATTTGAAAGGAACTATTTTTAATAATGCACAAGGAGTTTTTCAAGATATTGATTATTTAATTATTACGGCTCCATTCCTAGATGGTCAAGCTGAAAAATTAGCTAATTTTCATAGAAGTTATTCAGGATTAAATGTGAAAGTAGTCAATTTAGATGCTATTTATCAAGAATTTGGTGGAGGAAAACAGGATATTGGAGCGATTAGAAACTTCATTAAATATGTTTATCAAAATGCTTCAGCCCCGGCTAATAGAGTGAAATATGTAAATTTATTTGGAGACGCTTCTTTTGATTTTAAAGATAGAATTCCAAATAACAGCAATATAGTCCCTATATATCATGCTGTTAATAGTGACACTGAAACTCAAAGTTCTTTTTCATCTGATGATTTTTTTGTGATGATGGATGATGCTGAAGGAGATTTAGATTCAAATTATGGAAATCCTGATATTGCTGTAGGCAGAATGTTAGTCTCTACAAACCAGCAAGCTGATGAAATGGTGAATAAAGTTTTAGATTATCATGATATAAAGTCTTATGGAAGTTGGCGGAACAATTATGTAGCAATTTCGGATGATACAGATAAGGATGGAGATCAAGTGATTCAAGCAGCACAAAATAGTTTGACGGATGATATTTATACCAACAAACCGATTATTAATTTCAAAAAAATACTTTTAGATTCCTATATTCAAGAGACGACAGCGGGAGGAAGTAGATATCCACAAGCTAAAGAAGATTTAACAAATGCTTTTGAAAAAGGAGCTTTAGTGTTTAATTATTTAGGACATGGAGGGGTTGATGGATTAACTGGAGAACGAATATGGGATAGGCTTGATGGTTATAATTTTAACAATCAATATAAATACCCATTATTTATTACAATTACTTGTGAATTCTCTCGTTTTGATAATCCCTATTATGCTTCGGCAGGTGAATATACCTATTGGAATCCAAAAGGGGGAGCCATTTCAATGGTAACAACAACTCGAGAAATTAGTTATGCCTTTGGGTTTAATAGCTATTTATCTCAATATCTTTTTGGATATGGAGCGAGTATAACTTCCAATGTTTCAATAGCCGAAGCACTTCGTTTGACTAAAGGATTGAGTACCGATACTTCTGCTATTAGAGTAACATCCTATCTTGGTGATCCTGCATTAATGCTGGCTATTCCCAAACCAAAAGTTGTATTGACTAAAATTAATGATGTTCCAATTACACAACCGGTTGATGATTTAAAGGCATTAAGCTATGTGAAACTATCCGGTGAAGTTCGAGATGAAAATGATAATTTGTTATCGACCTATAATGGAGATTTGTCTGTAAATGTGTTTGATAAAAATTATAATCAAATGACATTAAATAATGATGGATTTAGCCCTCCAATTAGTTTTGTAAATCTTGGAGAGACTATTTTTAGAGGGAATGCTTCTGTAAATAATGGATTATTCAATATTGGATTTGTTGTGCCTCGTGATATTAAGATTCCTGTTGGAAACGGAAGAGTTAGTTTTTATGCCAAGAGAAATCAAATTTTATTAGATAAAACAGGATATAATCTTGACATAAAAGTTGGAGGAATTAATACGAATGCTGTAGTAGATATTACTCCTCCAAAAGTACGTCTTTATATGAATGATGAAAGTTTTGTTAATGGAGGGATTACAAATGATTCACCTTTTTTTCTTGCTTTTTTAGAAGATGACCATGGTATAAACACAGCTAGTGGAATTGGACACGACATAGTTGCAATATTAGATGGAGACGAAACAAAACCATATGTTTTAAATGATTATTATGAAACGGAATTGAATAATTATACAAAAGGAAGTATTCGTTATCCTTTTAGAAATTTAGCTAAAGGGTTGCATACAATTACATTCAAAGCATGGGATGTTTATAATAATTTTGTTACTTCAGAAATTCAATTTGTCGTAGCTGATAGCGAAGGGGTAACTTTGAGTAATGTTTTAAATTATCCAAATCCATTTGTAAATTACACCCAATTTTGGTTTAATCATAATAAACCTTATGAGCCTCTTGAAGTTCAAGTACAGATCATTACCATTACAGGCAAGATTGTAAAAACAATTAATCAAGTGGTGACAACAGAAGGGTTTTTATCAAGAGAAATATCATGGGACGGTAAAGATGATTTTGGCGATAAAATAGGTAAAGGAGTTTATATATATAGACTTACAGTCAGGTCAACAGTATCAAATAATAAAGCAGAAAAAATTGAAAAACTTGTTATCCTATAAGAAAATACTATATTTGTTAAATATTTATAATTTGAAAATGAAATTAAAGATTCACGAATTCGAAATAAATAAGTTTTACTTTATGAGTAAAAATATTTTACTATTGTTATTGATTGTTGTAACCAATCAATTTATTAATGCTCAAGAAAGAGTAATCACAACTGGAGTTCCATTTTTGATGGTTGCAGCTGACGCTAGAGCGGCTGGGATGGCAGACCAAGGAGTAGCAACTTCTGCAGATGCTTATTCGCAACAATGGAATCCAGCAAAATATGCATTTGCTCTTGATAAACAAGGTTTCTCATTAAGTTATACACCATACTTAACCCAATTGGTTAATGATATTTCACTTGGTCAAGTAAATTACTATAATAGGTTGAGTGAAAGAAGTGCTTTTGCAGCAAGTTTGCGTTATTTTAGTCTTGGAGAAATAGAATTGAGACAAAATTTTGATGATCCTGCGAACATTGTAAAACCTAATGAGCTAGCATTAGATGGTTCTTATTCATTGAAATTGAGTGATCATTTTTCAATGGCTGTTGGTGGAAGATACATTAGATCGAATTTAAAAATTCAAGATGGATCAAATGACGCTACTGCGGGAACTTCATTTGCAGTTGATGTAGCTGGGTTTTTTCAATCAGAAGAAATAGCATTTAATGATTTTAATGGTAGATATCGTTTGGGATTCAATTTTCAAAACATGGGACCTAAAATTAGTTATGATAATTCTCAAAGTGATATTTCTTCCAATTTCTTGCCTGCAAATTTGCGTGTAGGGGGTGGATTTGATTTTATTTTAGATGAATATAACAAAGTTTCTACAAGTGTTGAATTTGCAAAATTGATGGTACCAACACCTCAAGCTCTAACGGATGTTAATGGGGATGGTGTTATTGATAATATAGATCAATCCATTATAAACAACCAATATCAACAAGTTAACTGGGTGAATGGAATGTTCAAATCTTTTGGTGATGCACCAGGAGGATTGTCAGAAGAACTTAAAGAAGTTACCTACTCTTTAGGAACAGAATATACGTATCAAGATTCGTTTGCCATGCGTCTAGGTTATTTTCATGAAAGTCCAGATAAAGGAGCCCGAAAGTTTTTCTCTCTGGGTGCAGGATTCAAATATAATGTAGTTAAGATTGATTTGTCTTATTTGTTTAATGCCTCAAGTGTTAAGAGTCCTTTAGAAAATACTCTGCGTTTTTCATTGACATTTAACTTCGGTGACAAATATGATGATTTATAAAATGATTTAAAAATTAATGCAAATCCAAATTTCAGTTTTGAAGTTTGGATTTTTTTTCCTCTATAAACAATGAAAGAAATCAACATTACTACTACCATTTCAGTTTTTAATGGAATTAATGAGTTGCCAAGTGATACTCAATCCTTAATGTATTTAGCAATTGAAACAAGAAAAAATGCTTATGCACCTTATTCCCATTTTCGAGTTGGTGCAGCAATTTTATTAGATAATGGTAAAATTGTTTTGGGTTCTAATCAAGAAAATGCAGCCTATCCATCAGGATTATGCGCTGAAAGAGTTGCAATTTTTCAAGCTGGAGCCATTTATCCCAATGCTAAAATTATAAAATTGGCTATCACAGCAGCTTCCGATTCAAATCCAACATTATCACCTATACCTCCTTGTGGAGCTTGTCGTCAATCCATTGCAGAATATGAGTTTAAACAAGATACGCCAATTGAAATTTATTTCATGGGTGATTCTGGTGAAGTTTATAAATCAAATTCAATCAATAATTTATTGCCGCTTTCATTTGATAAAACATCGTTGTAAGCTATATCGATGTAGTTGATATTTAAGAATAAACAGTTATTAAAAAATAGCATTTTCATTCTTATTTATTTTTACATCTACTATCAATATCTTACTTTTGCAATTCGCAAATTTAAGAATTCGCAATTTGTGATACGATTACAATACATTAATCTAGTAATTCATTAAAAAATGAAACCAATTACAAAAGAAACATATCTTCAATGGTATGAAGAAATGCAGTTTTGGAGAAAATTTGAAGACAAATTAGCTGCTGTTTATATTCAACAAAAAGTTAGAGGATTTTTGCATTTATATAATGGTCAAGAAGCTGTTCTTGCAGGAGCAATTCACGCAATGGACTTGTCTAAAGACAAAATGATTACTGCTTATCGTAATCACGTTCAGCCAATCGCGATGGGTGTTGATCCAAAACGAATTATGGCAGAACTATACGGAAAAGTAACTGGAACATCAAAAGGGATGGGTGGTTCAATGCATATCTTCTCAAAAGAACATGGTTTTTTTGGAGGTCATGGTATCGTAGGAGCACAAATTCCTGTTGGAGCTGGAATGGCTTTTGCCGATAAGTATTTTGAAACAGGAGGTGTTACTTTAACCTATTTTGGTGATGGTGCAGCGCGTCAAGGTTCGCTTCATGAAGCTTTTAATATGGCAATGAACTGGAAACTTCCAGTAGTATTTATTTGTGAAAATAATGGGTATGCTATGGGAACTTCTGTAGAAAGAACAGCAAATCATACAGATATTTGGAAACTTGGTTTAGGATATGAAATGCCATGTGGGCCAGTTGATGGAATGAATCCAATTAAAGTTGCTGAAGCAATGACAGAAGCTATTGAAAGAGCACGTCGTGGTGATGGACCAACATTTTTAGAAATGAAAACCTACCGCTATAGAGGTCACTCTATGTCGGATGCACAATTATATAGAACTAAAGAAGAGGTGGAAGAATATAGAAAAATCGACCCAATTACTCAAGTTCTTGATATTATAAAAGAAAACAATTACGCAACCGATGCAGAAATTGAAGCTATGGATCTAAGAGTGAAAGATTTGGTAGACGAATGTGAAAAATTTGCAGAAGAATCTCCATTTCCAGAAGCACAACAATTATATGATGTGGTGTACGATCAAGAAAATTATCCTTTCATTTCTCATAGACTATAATTATGGCAACAGTAATAACAATGCCTCGTTTGAGCGATACAATGACAGAAGGAACTGTTGCAACTTGGCTTAAAAAAGTTGGTGATACAATTAAAGAAGGCGATATCCTTGCTGAAATTGAAACGGATAAAGCTACAATGGAATTTGAATCTTTCAATTCTGGAGTATTATTACATATTGGAATTCAAGAAGGCCAATCGGCTCCTGTAGATTCTCTTTTAGCCATTATTGGAAAAGAAGGAGAAGATATTAGTTCATTAATTTCCAATTCTTCAAATTCCAAATCCCAAGATGAAAAAGTTGAATTTAAAGAAGATCTTACTCAACCTACAACCCAAAACCTACAACCTACAACCTTGCCAGCAGGTGTAAAAGTAATCACTATGCCGCGTTTAAGTGATACAATGACTACTGGGACTGTGGCCACTTGGTTAAAGAAAGTGGGTGATATAGTTAAAGAGGGAGATATCCTTGCTGAAATCGAAACGGATAAAGCAACAATGGAATTCGAATCATTCAACGCAGGTACTTTATTGTTCATTGGAATAAAGGAAGGTGAATCAGCACCAGTCGATAGTATTTTAGCTATCATCGGACCTGCGGGAACTGATATTACAGGAATTGCGGAAAACTATTCAAAAGATGTTGCAGCACCAGCAGTTGCAATAACTGAAACTGTTGCGCCCGTTGCACAAACTCCAACTTATCAAGAAACAACAACTTCGGACAATGGAAGAGTTTTCGCTTCTCCATTAGCCAGACAAATAGCAAAAGATAAAGGAATCAACCTTTCTCAAGTAAAAGGTTCAGGGGAAAACGGAAGAATTATAAAAAATGATGTTGAAAACTTTACAGCTTCGGCTCCAGTAGTTACATCGCAAACAACTTCTCAACCAGAAACTCAAGCAGCTGCAAAACCATTTGTTCCAGCAGGAGAAGTGGTGACAGAAGAAATTAAAAATTCGCAAATGCGAAAAATCATTGCTAAACGTTTGGCGGAATCGCTTTTCACTGCTCCCCACTACAATCTAACGATTGAAGTAAGTATGGACGAAGCTATGAAATCAAGAGCAATGATTAATGCCGTGCCTGATACTAAAGTATCGTTTAACGATATGGTTATTAAAGCTTGTGCCATGGCATTGAAAAAGCACCCAAAAATCAATTCACAATGGAAAGAAGATGCCATTACGATTAATCATCACGTGAATATTGGAGTAGCTGTAGCTGTTGAAGATGGACTAGTGGTTCCTGTATTGCGTTTTACTGATGCTATGAGTTTATCTCAAATTGGTGCAGGTATTAGAGATTTAGCGGGAAGAGCAAAAACTAAAAAATTATTGCCGAACGAAATGGAAGGAAGTACTTTTACTGTTTCTAATCTTGGAATGTTTGGTATTGTAGAATTCAATTCCATCATCAATCAACCCAATTCTGCTATCCTATCAGTAGGAGCAATCATTGAGAAACCAGTTGTTAAAAATGGTCAAATTGTAGTTGGAAATACTATGATGTTATCATTAGCCTGCGACCATAGAACTATTGATGGTGCTACTGGAGCCCAATTTTTACAAACTTTAAAAATGTTTATTGAGAATCCAGTAACTATGCTGGCATAATTAATAAACAATTCTATACCAATCCTGTTCAGCAATGAGCAGGATTTTTTTTGTTTACATAGTAGGTACAAAGAATATATTTGTTCTATTGCTACAAAACTCTATTTTCTATTCTTCTCCTCAATCCACTTGCTCATATATTTAGTGCTGGATAGCGAATGATGTTGCAAAATAGCTCCAATAAAATTGTTATTTCGATGTTGTAGCAGATTTTCCGACAGGGAATTAATTTTAGTAATACAATCGTACTCAAAATGTGATTTCTTAAATCGGTTTTCTATGATATCAAACCCTTTTTCTTGGGAGCGTTCCCAAATTTTTTTGTCTTTATATAAAGTTACTGCTGCTTCAACAAAATCATTGGGCAAATCTTTTATAAAACCATTCCAATCTAAATCTCCAGCCATAGCTTCCGCACCAATTGAAGAAGTAACACTTGGTGTACCACACTGCATGGCTTCTAATAACTTACCTTTGATGCCCGCACCAAAACGAAGTGGCGCTAAAACTACCCTTGCATTTTTAACTACTTCAAAAGCATTATCAGCTCTTCCCATAACATAGAAATTATGTTTTGGTTTGTGTAATTCCAAAACTTTTTGAGAGGGATAAGCGCCATAGATCAACATTTTTGCTTCGGGTAATTTTGCATGCAATAACGGCCAAATCGTCTCAGATAAATATTTTACACAATCCCAATTGGGTTCATGGAGAAAATTTCCAATAAAAACAAAATCATTCCGCTCTTCGTAAGTAGGAACTTCCGCCAATCTTTCTGCAAAAATGGGTAGGTAGTATAAAATATCTTTGGAAACTTTAAATTGCTGTTGCAGGACTTCTATTTCAAATTCGGAAACCATCAAAGAGAGGTCGCAACGCAAAATGCTAGCAATTTCTCTTTTGGCGACCTCCGAATATAAATCATTAGGAGTAAATTTTCGATTTTCTTTTACGGACAACTGTCGTGCTTGACGCAAACAATGCAAATCTTCGGTGTCGAGTATTTTTAGCGCCTTTGGGCAACTTTCTGAAACACGCCAACCAAACTGCTCTTCGACCATAAATCGATCAAATAAGACGGTGTCTGGGTTTAATTCCAAAACAAAAGCATCAAAAGTGGCGGAATTCAGTTCGATAGTTTTGTATTGTATCCCTAAAAGTGAAAAATCTTCAGAAAATTCTAGATTTTGTGCGGTGCTGGCAAATGTTATTTGGTAGCCATCGGCTAGAAACAATTCTATTAATTGCATCATTCGGTTGCCCGCCGCAGATGATTTGGGTTCTGGCAATACAAAGCCGATAATTAATAAAGTTTTAGATTTAGCCATACTATCGAATAGAATTACAAAGAAAAGATTTAATTTTACATCAAATTAAAATTCCACAAAAATGTTAGGTCTTAAATTAAAAACCGACCCTCGATGGGTAACCATTGTAGAATCGAACATAGAAGAAATTCTAACGGATCACGCTTGGTGCGAACAAAAAGCCGCCACCAACATTATTACAATCATTACTTATAATTCGGAGCATGTTGATTTAGTGACCGACTTACTCGAGATAGCTAAAGAAGAAATTGAACATTTTCAAATGGTGCACAACATCATCAAAGAGCGTGGATTGACTTTGGGAAGAGAACGTAAGGACCATTATGTGAATGAATTGTTTAAATTTATGCGAAAAGATGGCAGTCGCAATGATGCTTTTATAGATCGATTATTATTTTCGGCAATGATTGAAGCCCGAAGTTGCGAACGTTTTAAAGTATTGTCACAAAATATAGAAGATAAAGAACTTGCCGCGTTCTATAAAGAGTTAATGATTAGCGAAGCCGGACATTATACTACCTTTTTAAAGTTTGCTCGAAAATATACCGAAAAAGTGGATGTCGACAAGCGATGGGCAGAGTGGTTGGAGTTTGAAGGAGAACTCATCACCAACTATGGTACTAAAGAAACCGTTCATGGATAATAAAGAAAAAGCCGTTTAGACGGCTTTTTTTGTAGTATAGTTTTTATATGTCTTTTTTTTTAAAACTCATCTTGAAGTTCTTTTATACAAATCACCAATATTTGAAATAGTGTAATCATTATGGGTAAAATGTAGTTAACCATAATCGATTTTACCTTTAAAAAATTATCTTTTATATTTTCTGAAATTTCATTTTTATTGTTAGTGACATTTATTAATTTGCTCATAAAGTATAGTATGGGTAATGCAAGTGAATATAATAAAATGAGAAAAGTTATTTTTAGGGTTAATTCAGAAAAAAAGAGATTAAAAGAAATAAACAGCATAACTGGAATAAAAATATAGACACTATTTTTATATTTTTTTTTAGATAGTAAAAGAAACAATTGATAATTGAGAAAAATAATTATTAGGCAATTAATTAATTTCATGTTATTTCTTTTAGTTAAATAATTTTTCTCTTTTATATGTTGTTTGTTATCAGAATATATTTCTCAAATATATAAAAATAATTAGGTTCGAATATTTGAGTTTACACAATCAAATAACTACTCCCAATATTGTCAAAAATATTTTTAAAATTGACTAGAAAATTTCTAAAACAAAATGGTCTAAAAGCAAAATCGAATAGTCTAAAAGTAATTTAGACCACTCTAAAAGCAAAATTGAATAGTCTAAAAGCAATTTAGACTATTCTAAAACTAAAATAAAATAGTCTATTTCTAAAATAATCTCCTTTATTAAAAATTATATACAATCAAGTTTTACCAAAAAATAGTATACAATGCTGCTACACTGAAAACAATAACTAACATACCTACAGTAAAGCTTGGTGATATTTTAAACATGGATGAATCTACCTCTAATCCGTTGGTTGGAACTCCTTTTTTTGTTTCATAGATACTAATAATATACATTCCGATAACGCAAATTAAAAATACAAACCCCATTCTATCAATAAAAGGGATTTCAAAGACTCCATTAGCATTTGGTACCGCAAATCCTATTGGGTTCAAGAAAGATAAATTAATTATAGTAGGAAATACTGTAAGAAGAATAGAAAATAATAATCCACCAACCATTGCGAATAAAGCTGCGTTAGAAGTCGTTTTCTTCCAAAAGAATCCGAGGATGAACATCGCGAAAACACCAGGACTCACTAAGCCAGTGCACTCCTGAATAAATTGAAATCCGCCTTTTTTTCCGATTCCTAATAAGGGTGCAACTACAACCGCAATCAGCATGGCGGCAAGGATTGCCATTTTTCCAATTTTTACTAATCGTTTTTCGTCGGCATTTACATTCAATCTAGTTTTATAAATGTCTAACGTGAAGATAGTTGCAATGCTATTGGCTTTTCCGGCTAACGAAGCCACAATTGCCGCTGTTAATGCTGCAAAAGAAAGGCCTTTTAATCCAACAGGTAATAAATTTAGGAGGGTTGGATAGGCTCTATCGGGATTTATACTTCCGTCTTGTAGCATTTCGGTTTGAAAATGCCCGTTATGATACAATACAAATGCCGCTATTCCAGGCAAAACAACTATAATTGGCATTAATAATTTTAAGAAAGCTGCAAATAGAATCCCGCCGCGCGCCGTTTTTAAATCGGCACCCAACGCTCTTTGGGTTATGTATTGATTGCAGCCCCAATAATTCAAATTAATGATTAACATACCGCCTATTAAGACCGAAAGTCCTGGTAAATCCATATAATTTGGATTGGATTTGTTGAAAATCATGTGAAAATGGTCGTTAGCATGGGTCGTCATCAGATGAAATCCGTTTATTACTCCTGTTGAACCAAATTCTTTTGCTACTAAATTTAGTGCAAGATAGGTTGTAATCAATCCTCCCAATATTAAAAAGAACACTTGTATCACATCGGTATATCCAATTACTTTCATACCACCCAAGGTTATCATTACGGCAAAAACGGCCAAGAAAATCATGCACAGCGTAATGTTTAACCCAGAAATACTACTGATGGCGAGGGCTCCCAAATATAAAATCGAAGTAAGATTGACAAAAACATAAAGTAATAACCAAAATACCGCCATAATCATAGCGACATTGCTATTGTACCTTTTGTTTAGGTATTGTGGCATGGTAAAAATTTTGTTTTTGAGATATACTGGCATAAAAAATACTGCCACAATTACCAAGGTTATGGCTGCCATCCATTCATAAGTGGCAATTGCTAATCCCATTTTGAAACCGCTTCCGCTCATTCCAATAAATTGTTCAGCACTAATGTTACTGGCAATTAGCGAGGCTCCGATTGCCCACCATGTTAGCGAACCTTCGGCAAGAAAATAGTCTTTACTACTGGTATGTTCCTTCTTTTTTCGGTTGTAAATCCAAAATCCGTAGCCTACTATGATGATGAAATAGAGGAAGAAAACAATATAATCTTTGGTTGCTAGTGTTTGCATGGTTTAGTTTGTTGGTTGGTTATTGATTTTTTTACTTTTCAAAAGATATAATTCTTTTGAGAAATATATCAGTATTATGAATTGGCTTTATAATGAATATCCGATAAATTTCTTAGAATTTCGGCGCTTTGTTCGGGAGAAATATCACGTTGTGCTTCGCCAAGCATTTCATAGCCTACCATAAATTTCTTTACAGTTGCGCTTCGCAGCAATGGAGGATAAAAATGCATGTGAAAATGCCACTCGGGATGCAACACTCTATCGGTGGGTGCTTGATGAATTCCAGAAGAATAGGGGAAAGAAGTCTCAAAAAGGTTATCATATTTCACCGTAATCCCTTTAAGTATCGCTGCAAAAGCTGAAGTTTCTTCTTTGTTCATTGCAATGATATTTCCAAAGTGTCGTTTGCTGATAATCATTGTTTCATAAGGCCAAGTGGCCCAAAAAGGAACTAAAACAACAAAATGTTTGTTCTCAATAACAATGCGTTTTTGCAGTTTTAATTCTTCTTCTACATAATCTTTTAGTAAACTGTTATTATTTTTAATGTAATAAGAAAGTAAGTTTTTTTGTGTTTTTTCTACTTGTGTTGGCAACGACGATTGCGCCCAAATTTGTCCATGTGGATGCGGATTACTACACCCCATGGCACTTCCTTTATTTTCAAAAATTTGAACATAATTGATATAATCGTGACTGCCCAATTCGATGTATTGTGCTGCCCAAGTTTTGACTACTTTCTCGATGTCAGCCAGTTCCATTTCAGGTAATGTCAAGTTATGTTTTGGCGAAAAACAAACTACTTTATTGATGCCACGTTCTGGTTTTTGTTGGAATAAGGGTTGGGAATGATTTTCAAAAAGTACTTCTTCTTGCAAAAGCGCTGAAAAATCATTTTCAAAGACATAACAATCGGTATACTCTTCATTTTTTATGCCATTGGAACGCACATTCCCCGAACATAAGTAACAAGTTGAATCGTGCTCGGGACGATTGTCTGGAGCCACTTTTTCATTTTGTCCTTGCCATGGTCGCTTTGCCCGATGGGGAGAAACTAATATCCATTCGTCTAGCAAAGGATTGTATCTTCGGTGTGGATGTTCGTTAGGATTGAAATTTTGCATATTTTATTTTTATCTTTTTGCCACGTATTTTACTAATGGGCACAAATTGTATGTTTTGTATCTTTCACAAACACATGAAAGCTATTTTTTTTCTTTATACTCGCTTGTTCCTTTTGAAATTTTTACTTTATATGATTTTAATTCGATGCCAAATTGGTTTTTATATTGTTCTGATATTTTTGAAATAAGTTCTTTTTCGGCGCCTTTTTCAACTAAATTAATCGAGCAGCCTCCAAAACCTCCGCCCATCATTCGAGCTCCCAAAACGGAGAACTCTTTTTGAGCTATTGCCACTAAAAAATCAAGTTCATCGCAACTCACTTCATATTCTTTAGACAATCCCTCATGTGTTTCGCTCATTAGTTTACCTAATGTTTGAAAAGCAGACGTTTTAATAGCGCAAACCGCATCTTGAACGCGTTGTATTTCTTTTACCACAAAATGACATCGTTTGAAAATGGTTTCTCCCAAGGTTTCTTTCAGTTGTAGAACCATCGATTCGGTACAATTTCTAAACGTTTTTACTTCTGTAAAATGTTGTTTTATAATAGCTAATCCCTGTTCTACTTCTTGGCGTCGCACATTATAACCTGAAGTCAAATGGGTGTGTTTTACATTACTATCCAATAAAAGTAGGGAATATTTTTTAAAATTTACTTTGTGGTATTCGTATTCTAAAGTGTTACAATCGAGTTTGATTACCTTGTTTTTTTTGCCAAAAACAGACGCAAACTGATCCATGATGCCACAATTAACGCCCACAAAAGTATGTTCCGATTTTTGTCCAATAAGAGCCATTTCTTGTTTGGATAAATTGCAATCAAACAAAGTATTTAAGGCAAAAGCAAAACCACATTCTACCGCTGCTGACGACGAAAGCCCAGCGCCAATAGGAACGGTACTACTAAAAACAGCATTAAATCCTGTTAGAGGTAATTTCTTTTCTTTGAATTGTTGTATAACACCAAGGATATAGTTAATCCACATTTCTGGATTGGGAAGTAATAGGTCGTTCAAATCAAATTCGAAGATTTCATTTAAATCTTTGGCAATTATTTTGCATTGGGTGGTTTCATTGGGAGCCACTGCGATACATACATATTTATTGATGGCAGCTGGTAAAACAAAGCCATCGTTATAATCTATATGTTCTCCAATAATATTGATTCTTCCTGGTGAAAGGAATATAGAGGCAGGATTTTGGTGGAACAATTTTTCAAAATGTTCGGTTGTATTTTGTATTAATTTCTTTTTCATGAGTTATTGAAACAATGACTTCAGTTAATTAAGATTTAAAGTGATAGTAGCAGGATTCAATCCATCAGATTGTGCCTGCAATGTTACACTACCAGCAGTTTTTTCGGCTTGAATAATTATTTGGCACTTTCCGTTAAAGGCACTTCTTTGCCAAGTACCTTCTTTGCATTGATCGGGTTCATGCGAACTTGGGTCTCCGTTGCCCACACCAATTATTTTAGCATTACCTTTTAAATTAAATTTCACCAAATTATCAGCTACAGGCACTTCTCTTCCTTTTTCATCGGTAATGGAAATGTTGATAACGGTTGCATCTTTGCCGTCAGCAGTCAATGTGGTTTTGTCGGGGTTTAATTTTACAGAAAAAGCTTTTCCTGTGGTTTCTATTCTGGAAACTATTTTTCTTCCTTTCTTATAGCCGATAGCCTCTAAAGTTCCTGGTTGATATTTCACTTGCCATTGCAAATGACTGTTTCTCGGCATGGTTTTTTTACCCAAACTTTTACCGTTTAAGAAAAGTTCTACAGCATCGGAATTGGAATTTACCCAAACATCAATGGGTTTCTCTATTTTTTCAGGCCAATTCCAATGCGGAGAAATATGCAAGACGTCTTTATCGGTCCACCAACTTTGATAATAATAATAAATGTTTTTTGGAAAACCACAAACATCCATAATTCCAAAATGCGAATTGATATTGGGCCAATGATAAGGCGTAGGTTCGCCACGATAATCGAAACCTGTCCACACAAATCCACCCATCCAATAGGAGTTTTCGGCGGCTAATTTCCACCAAGTTTCGGCTTTACTTGCCCACCACGGATGTGTAATATCTTGGTCGGGAACATAGCCTCTAATACTGTCTTTTACATACATCCCACGAGTAGTTACTGTGCTTCCCATTTCAGTTCCAAGCAGTGGTTGGTTAGGATGATCGCGATGATATTCTGCTACTGCATACTCGCGGTAATTGAATCCACGAATTGGAATAACTTCATTCACTCCTTTATAATCATTGCCCATATCGGCAGCATAGGTGCTCGTTCTTGCTGGGTCCAATTCTTTTTGAATAGCTAAAAGAGTTTGTGCAATCTTTTTTCCTTGTTCAGTTCCTTGAATGGTTTGCTCTTCATTGCCAATTGACCATAAAAATACCGAAGGATGATTTTTGTCACGGATAATTAATCGTCGGAATTGGTCGGTATATTCGGGGCTACTATTTAACAAACGTTGTTCATCTAGGACTAACATTCCTAAACTGTCGCAAGCTTGTAAAAGTTCGGGTGTAGGAGCGTGATGACTTGTTCTATAGGCATTCGACCCCATTTCTTTTAATAATTTAATGCGGTAGTATTGCATATAATCTGGCAAGGCACTGCCTATTCCTGCATGGTCTTGATGATTATTGGTGCCTTGAATTTTGATGTGCTTTCCATTTAAAGAAAAACCTTCTTTGGCATCAAATTTTAACGTTCTTATGCCAAATTTGATTTTGATTTGGTCTGTAATTTTGCCATTTTCTTCAATGACCGAAACTGCTCTAAACAAATAAGGGTCATCTAATGACCATAAACGGGCATTTTGTAATGATAATTTTTGCTTTATGGTTGTCTTTCCGTTGATTGGAAGTGAAATTTTTTGCGAATCACTTTTCGCAATGACTTTTCCATTCCTATCTGTGATGTAAGTATACATCATGCATTCAGTTGGGACTGAATTTTTATTTTCTACAACCGTTTCAGTACTAATTAGGGTATTTGAATTGGTCACTTCAGAAGACACATACAATCCGTCTTCAGGAATGTGCAGGTTGTTGCGCTCGTTTAGCCAAACGTGACGGTAAACTCCGGCGCCTTCATAAAACCAACCTTCGTTTTGAGTCGCATCCACTCGAACTACCATTACATTTTCGGTATCAAAATTCATATAATCAGTTACATCGTATGATTTTCCAACATAACCACTAAAATTAGTGCCCAAATAAAAACCATTTATCCAAACAGTAGCATTTCTATAGATACCATCGAATTGAATTTCGAAACGTTTGTCGCTTTTTGATTTCGCAACGCTAAAATGTTTGCGATACCAACCAATACTTGTTTCGGGATACAATCCACCAATGGTTTTGTAACCATGAGATTCTACATCAAAACTTGCGGTATTTTGAAATGGAAGTGCCACCGCCCAATCGTGAGGGACATTTACGGAAGTCCAAGAAGAATCTATAAACTTGGGATTTATAACAGTTGTAGTAAAAACGTTTGACTTATGAAACAAAGAAATAGTGCTGTAATCAAAATCTTTTTCCGGATGAGCAGCATTGCCAAAATGGAACTTCCAGCCTTCGTCAAGGCTTATTTTTTCTTGTGCTTTGACAGTAGAGCCAATTAGTAAAAGAAAAGAAAAGAGAAGGGCTTTCTTAAAAGAGAAATTGTGTGAGATTATAGGCATACTAGTAGTCTTAATTCGCTTTAAAAGCATCTAAAGCTATTGAAGGTTTCCCATCAGATTGCCAAGCGCTCAATTGATAACCACTCCATGTTTTTTCTCCTTCAGGCTCCCAATAAATAACGCCAAGACCTTTATTGTTTGGAACAGCTTTTACGGCATTGATAACTGCTACAAGCATGTCATGAGTATTTTGTGCCAAGGTATAATCTCCACCTACTTCCACCACCATTACTTCTTTTCCATAACGGGAAGCCATATCGTTTAAATTGGTTGCAAGATTGGATATTGTTGTTGTATAATCGCTATTTAACCAATAAGGATAGTAGGACATTCCAATAACATCGTATCGTACATAATTTGCTGTAGCACTATCAAAAAACCATCTGAATTTAGTGTTGTCATTTCCTTGGTCTAAATGAATAATTACTTTTATAGAGGGATTAATAGCTTTGGTGGCATCGTAACCTTTGTTTAATAATTGCGCAAGTTGACCAAAATTGTTAGAATTTCCTTCTGGCCACAGCATTCCACCAGGAATTTCATTCCCAATTTGAACCCATTCTGGAGTAACTCCTGCTGTTTTTAAATCATTTAACACATCATACGTATGATTGTACACATCAGTCAATAATTGACTAAAAGAATCAGTAGCCCATGCCGCTGGTTTGTTTTGTTTGCTTGGGTCTGCCCAAGAATCGGAGTAATGAAAATCAATCATGATGCGCATGCCCATATTTTTAGCACGCACTGCCAATGCCACTGTTTCTGCTTTGCTACAATGTCCATTGATTTTATCCGTAGAAGGATTTACCCATACTCGAAGACGAATTGTATTAATCCCTCTATCTTTTAGCAATTGTAAACAATCTTTTTGGGTTCCATCCGCATCCAGAAAATGGTAACCTGTTGCTTCCATTTGGGGCAACCATCCCGTATCAGCACCTTTTGCAAAGGCAGCTATTATTGGAGTTGGAGTTGGGGAAGGTTGTTCTGTGGCACTTTGTG
>CAIWKX010000024.1 GCA_903913315.1 uncultured Bacteroidota bacterium
GCTACAGCATTCTATATCATTTGCACAGTACTTGCTACAACTTTATCCTTTTATAGAACATTTTGCGGAGTTTGTTTTTTACACCAAAACAAAAGTGAATCAATCAAAAACCTCTTCCTTTTCGCCATCAAAACTGGCAAAAACCATAGTGGGATGTGAATCTTGATGGAAAATATTTCCTAGGTTATCGATGGCAATTGCTCCTGCAAAGCCATCATAGGGTTTTAGTTCGGCGAAAGTTTTTTCGAAAGCTTTCTCTAGCGAAAATCCGTCCGTTACACGGGTTACTATTTTTGCCGCTACGGCACCACTCACGATGTCCTCTCCTACTCCCGTCAAACTAACACCGCAGTATTGATTTACATAATTGCCTGCAACCGTTGCTGAATCGGATATTCTTCCTGAAATTTCAAATCCTTTTCCACCTGTTGAGGTGGCTGCGGCAAGTTTGCCATTAGCATCTAATACCACACAACCTACGGTTCCTGTTCCTAAAGCGGCTACTTTTGCTTCGTATTCTGCTCTTCTTTGTGGGATTTCTGTTGAGAATTTTTCAAAACCGTGTTGTCTGGCAAATTGTGTTGCTCCACTTCCACCCAAAACTCTATCGTCCACCTTCATTAATAGATGGGCGACTTGTATGGGGTTTTTTACTTCTTCTATATTAATTACCCCACTGAATTTCTCGGTAGTTCCATCCATTAGCGAGGCGCTCATTCGTATTTTGCCATCACTTTGAATTTGGGAACCGATACCTGCATTGAACAATTCATCGTCTTCTAATAATGAAACAGCATAGACCACCGTTTCTACTGCGGAATGTGTTTTCAAATAGTCATAAGAATCTTTTACAATTTGTAATAGTGCCTTTTGTTTGGCTACTTTGGTCTCGTGGTTGGTAGAAGATTCTGAAAAAAATCCTCCATGAATTATTACTTTCATGCGATTTTACATTTTAGATTACTCATTTTCAATTGGTTTGAAATGAAAAGGTATTGATGTAAATGTATTACATTATTTAGATTAAAAAAAGGAAAGAATATAATCTTGGAAAGACATTAACTGAAACAAAAAATAAGATAGTCTAGCATCATAGGAAAAACGAAATACTGGTATTTGAACTATTTTTGATAATTCAAAATATGAATATGACGCAAAAGAAACTTGTTCATAGTTGCAGTTATTACTTCAGATAACCCATCAAAATAAAAATTTGACTATAAAATTGACTATAAAATTGATGAAAAAGGAATGAAAAAATGTCTGAAGTTTAAAAGTAATATCACTATAATAGTGTTGACTTTACTAACCTTTAGACTACCAAACTTTCTTGATTTGTGTACACGCACAAGCTTGATGCTAGCGCTAGCGATGCGTTATAGTAATACTTACGTCAGCTGGGGTTTTTATTCTTTGTGGGCACGGAATGCAATTCCACACTATTTGTTGTGGGACATATCCGAGCCATCTGGGGATTTTCAAATTTGACTTTTATAATATTCAAAGAAAAAAGAATATTCTTTAAATGTATCCCAAAGATTTATATTAGAAAATGTCTCTAGCAATTTAATGTCTTCTGCTACAGTTACAGAATTAGCTATTGCATAATTAACTAACTTTTCTTTAAGAAGTATGGTATCATCCAGAACATTTTCTAAAGTCAGTTCCGACTTACTGAATAAAAACCAAAGACGTCTTATTTTATTAAGGATTTCTTTATCCAAATTTAATATACTAAAATATTCTCTATTCTCCAAATCATTTAAATAAACAATAGTACCATCAAGCAAATATTCTATTGATTCAGGCATAACGTTAAATGGCGGCACAAAATCATCCTTTCGTTCTCTATTACAGCAAGTGAAATTTTCTGAAGACTCAAATGTTCTTCCATTACAGGAAGCAACTATATTTTGATAAGCTATATGATGTGGAAAGGGTGGTGATAGTATTTCAGTATCCGAATTTTCAAAAACTGATTGTGGTATAACATTTTCTCTTAAAATTACACTTAAATCATAATACGGTTTAAAATCCGCCAATTCTGATTTTGCACTAGGAATAATATGTTCCAATTCAGTAGTAGTATTGTTAAATATATTTCTACAACAGTAGCAACATTTAGCATTTTGATCATCTACAAAAAATCCTCTAAACACATTTGCAGGATTCTTTACTTGAGAGTATCCAATATTTTGATATTTCCATATATAATCTTCTTGTTCAAGCCAATTATCGTTTATGAAGTCAGAAACAAAATTAATTGCTGCGGCATTTATTTTTTCTAATACGATCATCCTCTATTTTGAACTAATCTTTGACTAATTTCATCTGTAATAAAACTATTATTTTTGCCAACAAGTTCCTCTAATTTCATTAAGATTTCGTGTGCTTGTTCTTCTTTATTAAATTTCTTTAAAATAACAATTGAATCTATTAGCTTATCGATTTCTGATTCACGATAATTTGCTCCCATAATCTCTGTTAATCCAGTATTGTAATCAATACCAAAAACATTTTCAACATTTTGATTAGAATATTTGTTGTCTTCATACTCCAATCTTATAATTTTATTAGTAGAATTGGCTTTAAAATTACTAACGATTAATGGGGAGTGAGTTGTTACAATAAATTGGATATTTGGAAATGTGCGTCTTAATCTTTGTAAAACATCCTGTTGTAATGTAGGATGCAAGTGTAATTCCAACTCATCAATCAATACTATACCATTACTATCAATATCTCGATTTAAAATATAGGAGCGGTAAGCTATATCAATTACCATAGAAAATAATCTCTTATATCCCATTGGCAAGGTTTCAAATGTAATAACTCTACCATCAATAAAATTAAATTCTAAAGAATAACTTTTTTTGTCTGGCCTATTAACTGCAACTCTAAAAATTTCAAAATCTTTATTAATAAAATTAAAGTCTGAAATAACTTTAGTAAATTCAATTAATTTATTTTCTATAAATTGTCTTTCATTATTAAATGAATTGGACCTATCATCACTATTTAAATAATGAAGTCGTTCTTTAAGTCTTGAAAAGTTTGATTGTGCATGTTTTAATCTTAGAATATCTGTTTTGTCAACTTCCTCAATGCGAGATCTCCAAAGGTCAATTTGAGATTCAACAGATCTAATATCATCATTTAAATCTCTTTCAAAATTAGAAATCTTAAAAAATCTATTTAGCCATAATTCTATGCAATTTGTTCTATCGTCCCAACCATAATAAGCTAAATCACGTGGCAAAATATCCTGACTTACTGTTTTTTTAGCCTTACTTCCAAACTTTACCATTTGATGAGGAAAAGAATCAGTAATTACTGCTAGAACAGGTAATTCTTCAAGTAGATTGTCATTGTAAGTACCTAATACTTTTTGAAGAGAATCTTTATAAAAATTAGTGAAATACCCACCATTTGCTGTTTTTTTTACCATCGACCAATTTAACTCCTCACTCTTAAAAGACGATACAAATGAATTAGCTATTGGGTAATTGTAAACTCTATTCATATAATCAAAATTAGCTTCATTTTGTTCAAACGATCTGACTTTTGCATTGTTTGATTGAGCTAAATTTTTAGAGAAATTTTTTGGTCGCGCAAACATAAAACTTAAGCCACGTCTTATTCCTGAAAGAACGCTAGATTTTCCAGTACCATTTTTCCCTATAAAAACAGTTGTTTCTGTTCCATAATGAATTTGATATTCCGTAAAGCAACGGAAATTATTGAATGTAGTTTCAATTAGCTTCATTTAATTAAGCCCTCCATAATATTTTTTTGTGAAAAATTCAAATCGTCACCAAATTTAAATCATTCTTTTTAATTTCCACCTTGTTAAAAAAAAGAGTATACAATTTCTCTGATTTATTTCGCAAATTTCTCTAAATAAGCCACCTTATCTTTTTCTGCTTGCAGTAATCTTTCATATAACCTTTTATTTTCCTCATAAGACTCAATTAATTTTTCTATTGGATTAAAAGTACAATTAAAATTAAACGCAGAAGACGCGTTATCTATGTTATATGTGTTGCCTATAATATTTAGCACTGCTTCTTCACTAAAATTTTTAATTCCTTCAATAGATACCTCCAAAGTTTCAGCAATTTTCAATAGCACTTCTTCCGCCACTTCCTCGCTGTTCTCAATATTGCTTATGGTTTGTTGGCTTACACCTATTGCAATAGCTAGTGCTTCCTGCTTCATGCCGCGCAGTTCGCGTATTTTACTAATTTTACGCCCTATGTGGCTGGGTTTGGCAGAAGTTTTCATGGTTCTATAAAATTATTAGTTATAGTATTTAATACAAAAATACAAATTTTGCTCTTATAACACAAAGTAAAATAAATACTATATTTTTTACTATTCAAATCGGGAATAATTTGTCTGAATTTCTATTTCTATTGTAGTAAATCTTTTAACTTCTTCACGATATCAATAATGTCTCTTTAATCATGACCTTTTTTTAAATCTTTCTATTTTTTTTAATTTTATTAATAACAAAACCAATAAGTTTATTGTCCTATTTTGTAGTTTATCATCAAACACTTACTGCGCATAGTACTATGCAATATGTGTCCCAATTATGTACCAAATTTGGGACAAAAAAATAAAATAAAACTATAGATAAAGAAATAGTAGGTAAAATAGATGGTAATAGTACAAATAAAAATAAAGCTAAAATGTTTGTTATTATGAACAAAAGAACTAATTTTGTACATATTAATGAACATTAGTAAAATGAGTAGAAAAAAACAAACCCTATTTCCTAAGCATCTAAAACTATTAGAACAGATGGGAGAAAATATAAAGTTAGCTAGAAAAAGAAGAAAATTAACAGCTATACAAGTAGCTGAAAGAGCAGATATTGTTAGAACTACTTTATATCAAATAGAAAAAGGAAATCCAAGTGTGGCCATTGGTGCTTATTTTAATGTATTAAGAGTATTAGGTCTTCAAGATGATTTTCTAAAACTAGCTGCAGATGATGAATTGGGAAGAAAATTACAAGATTTAGAGTTATTAAAATAAAAAATGACACAAAATAAATTCGACATATTTGTATTTGCTCATTGGAAAGGAATGCCAGAACCTAAAATAATTGGCAGGCTCTCAGCACACTTTGCAAAAGCGAAAAAAGCTTTTAGCTTTGAGTATAGTGACGATTGGTTAAAAAGTGAACAAAAGTTCCTGTTAGATCCAGATATTCAATTATATAAAGGAACACAATTCCCAAACAACAAAGAAAATTTTGGAGTATTCTTAGACAGTATGCCAGATACTTGGGGACGTACGTTAATGAAAAGAAGAGTAGCACAACAATCCAAAGAGAAAAATGAAAAAGTGCCAACTTTATATGATATTGATTATTTATTAGGCGTTTATGATGAAAGCCGAATGGGAGCATTACGATTTAAAACAGAGCTTGAAGGACCTTTTCTAGACAATAATAACGAATCTCCTACTCCTCCCTGGTCGTCCATTCGTGAATTACAACATGCGGCCAATAGTTTTGAAAATGACGAAAATAATGACGAAGTAAAAAAATGGTTGGCAATTTTAATGGCACCAGGTTCCTCATTAGGTGGTGCAAGACCAAAAGCCAATATTTTAGATGAAAACAAAGAACTTTGGATTGCAAAATTTCCTTCCAAAAACGATACCACAGACAAAGCCGCTTGGGAATATTTAGCCTATCTATTAGCTAGCGCTGCAGGGATTACTATGGCACCATGTAGAATGGATAAAATTTCAGGCAATTACAATACATTTTTTACCAAACGCTTCGACCGTGAAAACGGAGAAAGAATTCACTTTGCCTCTGCAATGACAATGACTGCAAACAACGAAGATACCCTTCGTGACCATCCTGCCAGTTATTTAGATTTAGCTGAATTCATAAGTAATTATGGCGCAAATATTGAAGAAAACCTACACCAACTGTGGCGAAGAATAGTATTTAATATTGCTATATCCAACACAGACGACCATTTGCGAAATCATGGCTTTATGCTCACCAAAGAAGGTTGGATTTTGTCTCCTGCCTATGACCTCAACCCATCAATTGATAAAGATGGTTTAGCACTCAACATCGATATGGATAATAATGCTTTAGATTTTGAAGTAGCAAAAAGCGTAGGTGATTTTTTTAGACTAAACGACAATCAAATGAATAGTATAATCAATGAGGTGCTAAAAAGCGTAAGCCATTGGAAAACTATAGCTCAAGAGATAGGAATACCTAGAAGTGAACAAGAATTGATGGAAAAGGCATTTATAAAGTAACTACTAAATAAAAGATAAGGTCATATTTTAGATTCTTTTAGTGTTATTTACTACTTTCGAAAACAAAAACCAATAAGTGATCAAATAAATAGCTACATAAATTTGACCAATTAAAACGACTAATTAAAATTTTGAAGATTCACAAAAAGAAAAATAAATGACCAATATAATACAAAGAGCCGAACTACAAGCTAAAATATGGAAAATTGCCAATGAAGTAAGAGGTTCAGTGGATGGATGGGATTTCAAACACTTTGTATTGAGAAAATCCATAGTGGGAATGGAATCGGTGTAGCCTGTCTTGAGCCTGTCGAAAGGTTCAACCCCCATCGCTAGCGCAAACGCCACGCTTGTGCCCACAATCTGGGTGTTTTGAGATTTGTATGTCCTAGCATTTTACTTATAAATTTTAAAGGAACACCATTGGAAACAGTAACTGTTGTAGCAAAGGAATGTCTAATGACTCTTCCTTATCAGCGCTTCAACCAACCCGTAACGCTCATCCGTGGTTGTTGGGTCACCAATACTTCGTGTTCTAATTCATTGCTTTTAAAGAAAACCGTCTTTCCCTGTGTTGGTGCTATTGCTTGATTTTTATTGGGTTGATGGACTAGTAATTCCCCACCATCTTTGGTTTCCCAGTTGGAATTTAGGTAACTAATTATTGAAAATTGCCGACTTGCATCGTCTTTGAATTGGTCAAGATGTTTTCGATAAAAGTCGCCAGCTTGATAGAGTGAATAATGGAATTCATAGCTTTTGATATTGGTATAACACGTTTGGTTTAGATAGATGACTAAGTGATCCATTTTTTCTAAAAACTCGGTTTCATAGGGATTATTATGTTTTTTATCCAGCCAATAAATGCTATCTTTTCGAATTAGTGCGTTGTGATTTAAAGAATTATCATTTCCTATTCCGGCATTTTGCAGTAGTTTTTTCTCCTGTAAGTTCTTTAAGTTGGTCTTTAGGTGTTCACATAAATCATCATTTAAGAAATGTTCCGAAATGCCTATTTTGTTTTTTATGTATCCTGCAATCAAGTCTTCGTATCGATTCTCCATCTCACTGTTTTACTTGAATTGACAAGTTATTGCACAAGGTAGGCTAATAGTAATGAGAAATGACTTGATTGTGAAATAACTTTTTAGTCTTGGTGATAATTGAGCGGTTCCTTCCCAAAGTATTTCCTAGCTTTTTTGAAAAATAGTTTAATTGATATAGAAGTTTTAATTCCGTAGCACCACTATGCAATGAAAAAAAGCTAAAATCTGAAACAAAAACCCAAATTTTTCGCTTCAATCAAAAAAGTTTAAACGACTTCATAAAAAAAACGACTATAAATCTTAGCGATTTATAGTCGCATTAATTTTAAAATTTATTTGTTACAGGGTATCGCCTTCGTTTTCTTTATCCAAATATTCTTGAACAATATTGATGGCGTTGGTTACTACATCGCTTAGTGCTGTAATATAACTTCCATCTTCGGCGTGGTCAATCGCGTGTTTGATTGCTTCGGTTTCGAGTGGAATGATTTCATACGTTACATTTCTGTTGGCTTCACTTATTCCTGACACTATAATATCGATGATTTCTTGTTCCGTTCTACCTCGCAAGTATTTTTCTTGGCGGATGATGATATGGTCAAACATTCTTCCTGCAATCAATCCGCATTCTTTAATATCTTCGTCACGACGATCCCCTACCCCTGCAATAATTCCGATTTTTTTGGTAGCATCAACACTGCTCAAAAATTCTTCTACTCCTCTATATCCTGCTGGATTGTGAGCAAAGTCAATTAAAACTTTGAATTTTTTGAATTCAAAAATATTCATTCTTCCCGGTGTTTGTGCTGCACTTGGAATAAATGTTTGCAATGAGAGACTAATATCTTCGGTTTTGAATCCTTGTAAATAGGCTGCTAAAGTTGCGGCAAGCACATTGGCTATCATAAATTTAGCTTTTCCACCTAAGGTTAAGGGTACGTGAGTAGCGCGTTCGACACGGATTTTCCATTCGCCTTTTTTAATGGTGATAAATCCGTTTTCATACACTGCAACAATCTTCCCCTCTTTGGCAAATTCTTTGACTTTCGGATTATTCTCATCCATAGAGAAGTAAGCGATATTACAGCTCAATTCATTTGCTATTTTCAGACATTGCTCGTCTTCCGCGTTTAAGATGGCCCAACCGTCTTTTTTGATACTTCGAACAACGGTAGCTTTTACGCGCGCCAAATCATCTAACGTATGAATATCTGACAATCCTAAATGGTCTTCTTGAATGTTGGTTATAATTCCGATATCACATCGACTAAAACCTAATCCCGAGCGAAGGATTCCCCCGCGTGCCGTTTCTAAAACGGCAAATTCTACTGTAGGGTCTTTTAGAATGTATTCGGCTGAAACTGGACCCGTAGTATCCCCTTTTTCCATCAAATGGTTTTGAACATAGATACCATCGGAAGTGGTGAATCCAACTCTATAACCGTTATTTTTAACAATATGGGCAATCAAGCGCGTAGTGGTTGTTTTTCCATTGGTACCCGTAATTGCAATAATTGGAATACGGCTTGGTTTTCCTGGAGGATACAGCATATCAATAACTGGTGCTGCTACGTTTCGAGGCAATCCTTCCGAAGGGGCTAAGTGCATACGGAAACCAGGAGCAGCATTCACTTCAAGAATACAACCACCGGTTTCTTTGAGAGGTTGTGTTAAGTTTTCTGCCATAATATCTACTCCACAAATGTCCAGACCGATGACACGAGAAATTCTTTCACAAAGGAAAATATTTTCTGGGTGCATCATATCGGTGATATCTACAGAGGTTCCACCCGTACTTAAATTAGCTGTTGATTTTAGATACACCACTTCATCTTTTCTAGGAATAGTTTCTAGTGTGTATCCAAGTTTTTCTAATAAATCGGTCGTATCTCTATCGACATCAATTTGTGTCAAAACATTTTCATGTCCATAACCACGTCTAGGGTCTTTGTTGGTTTCCTCAATTAATTGTTGAATGTTTTGTTTTCCATCCCCTTTTACGTGAGCTGGCTCTCTTTTGGCAGCCGCCACTAATTTGTTATCTATAATTAAAACCCTAAAATCAAAACCTGTAATGAATTTTTCAACAATAACTCTATGGCTGTATTTTTTGGCATAAGCTAATCCTTCAACTGCATCCTCCCATGTTTTTACATTAATAGACGCTCCTTTTCCGTGATTTCCATCTAGTGGTTTTAGTACAATAGGGTACCCTATTTTTTTAACTACTGCTTCTAAATCTTCTTCATCCACACAAATTCCACCATTGGCAACTGGAATGGATGCTGCATCTAACATTTTTTTAGTTTGCTCTTTATTACAAGCAATATCTACCGCAATA
>CAIWKX010000025.1 GCA_903913315.1 uncultured Bacteroidota bacterium
ATGGTGGAAATGGCAGAAAACGTAATGATAAATGCTTCTTTTTTACCCAACGATATTTTAACGGAAATGGTAAAAAATTTAGAAAAGAATCAAGCCATTTTTAAAGGAGAGGAAGTTATTGCTTTTTATACCAATGATACGCAAGATGAAGTTGATTTTGATACCTATGAAATCATTGCATGCAGTCAAGAAGTATTGACTTTGGAGCATACTTGGGATATTTTCGCCAAAAATGATGCTGCAATAAGAGAAGATTTCGAATTAATAACTGAAGGAAGAACTTCATTGTCCATCCCAAAAAGTGTTAATGTAATTTGTCCTGAAAATATTTTCATTGAAGAAGGGGCAAAGTTAGAATTTGTAACTTTAAATGCGTCAACAGGGCCTATTTATATTGGTAAAAATGCTGAGATAATGGAAGGTTCGGTTATCCGAGGGCCTTTTGCATTATGTGAAGAAGCACAAGTTAAACTAGCGTCTAAGGTCTATGGTGCAACAACAGTTGGTCCTCATTGTAGAATAGGAGGAGAGGTCAATAATTCAGTATTAATGGGATATTCTAATAAGGGTCATGATGGGTTTTTAGGTAATTCTGTTCTTGGTGAATGGTGTAATATTGGTGCTGATAGTAATAATTCCAACTTGAAAAATAACTATGAAGAAGTGAAGTTATGGAGTTATGAAACAGAAAATTTTGCTAAAACTGGATTACAGTTTTGTGGTTTAATGATGGGAGATCACAGTAAATGTGGTATTAATACTATGTTCAATACGGGAACTGTCATAGGAGTAAGCAGTAATATATTTGGCTCAGGTTTTCCGCGCAATTTTGTTCCAAGTTTTTCTTGGGGAGGAGCTTCAGGATTTACAACGTATTTGACTAGTAAAGTTTTTCAAACAGCAAAAATTGTGATGTCACGTCGTCATATAGAGTTTACCGAGGAAGATGCTCGGATTTTAGAACATGTTTTTGAAGTAACTAAAAAGTATAGAAAGGAGTAATTTTAAAAGAATTATGTAACTACAAATTTGCGAATTAATTATTCAATTTTCGAATTTGCGGTCTTTTAGATTAATGTGTTTTATTTTAGAAATTTAGTTTGTAAATTTACCCACTCAATTTTTGACAACGATTTCATTATTGAGCCTACTTATGGAAAACAAAAAAAAAGTAGCATTCTACACTTTAGGATGCAAATTGAATTTCTCAGAAACTTCTACTATTGCAAGAAATTTTCAAAGCGAAGGATTTGATCGCGTTGATTTTGAGGAAATTGCCGATATTTATGTAATCAATACTTGTTCAGTAACCGATAATGCCGACAAGCAATTCAAACAGATTGTAAAAAAAGCATTGAAGACAAATGACAAAGCTTTTATAGTGGCGGTGGGTTGTTATGCCCAACTTAAACCAGAAGAACTAGCTGCTGTTGACGGTGTTGATCTTGTACTTGGCGCCACGGAGAAATTCAAAATTCAAGATTATATCAACGATTTGTCTAAAAATGACATTAGCGAAATTCATTCTTGTGCAATTGAAGAGGCTGATTTTTACGTTGGGAGTTATTCCATTGGCGATAGAACTCGTGCTTTTTTGAAAGTTCAAGATGGTTGTGATTACAAATGTACTTATTGTACTATCCCATTAGCAAGAGGTATTTCTCGAAGTGATGCGTTAGATAATGTATTGAAAAATGCTTTTGAAATTTCTAAAAAAGGAATTAAAGAGATTGTACTTACCGGTGTAAATATTGGAGATTATGGAAAAGGTGAATTTGGAAATAAAAAACATGAACATACTTTTCTTGATTTGGTAAAAGCTTTAGATACAGTTGAAGGTATTGAACGTCTGAGAATTTCTTCTATTGAACCTAATTTGTTGAAAAATGAAACTATTGATTTTGTTTCAAAAAGTCGGACTTTTGTACCGCATTTTCATATTCCATTACAGTCGGGAAGTAATGAGATTTTAAAGAAAATGAAACGCCGCTATTTACGCGAAGTATATACTGAAAGAGTTGCTAGAATTAAAGAAGTAATGCCACATGCTTGTATTGGTGTTGATGTAATTGTTGGTTTTCCGGGAGAAACCGATGAGCTTTTTTTAGAAACGTATAATTTCATTAATGAAATGGATATTTCCTATTTGCACGTTTTTACCTATTCCGAAAGAGATAATACTGAAGCAGTTGAAATGTTTGGAGTGGTTCCGATGAATGTTAGAAATAAGAGAAGTAAAATGCTTCGTGGATTATCTGTAAAGAAACGCCGTGCTTTTTATGAGAATCAGATAGGAAGTAATAGAACTGTGCTTTTTGAAAGCGAAAATAAAGAAGGCTACATTCATGGATTTACAGAAAATTATGTCAAAGTGAAAACACCATGGAATCCAGAATTGGTCAATACAGTACATGAAATTAATTTAACAAAAATTGACGAAGATGGAAGTGTGAGAATGGAATTTTTAAATGTTGAAGCTTAATATTTGTAATGGAAATGTATTTTAGTAATTCTAAAGACACTTTCACTGTATTGTTCAATAAATTCGAATTTGTGTCTTCCAGGTTGTGTGAAGGCTATAATTCTTTCTCCGGAAATTTCATAATACATTTTATCTCCCTCAAACATAAATCGTCCGCCGTTATTTCTATAGGCTGATCGAATTAAGTCAAATTCAGATAAATTCCAAGTAGTTAAATTGGCATCTAAATCATCAATTTCTGAAAACAATCCTTCAGTAATTTCAGTTTTGGAGCCATAGTATTTTTCTATGGTTTCGAAGAAGGTTAATAGGTCTTGATTGAGTTGATCAGATTTCATTTTATAAAAATAAATAAAAAAATCCCAAATTCTAATTTGTTCAATTGGAATTTGGGATTGATTCTAGTATTTCAAAGATTATATTTTAATTCCTGGAGGTAATAAATCTCTATAAATGGTGTTTTTTCTAAAGAACATTGCAATTTTTGGAAGAATCGGAACTACTTTTAGTTTGCGTTCATAAGCTATTTCCATAATGTTTTTTAGTAAATCATTAATGAATTCTTCATCTGCAAAACCATCTGGAACGTTGATTCTAGTTAGAAAAATCTTCTTTTCTTGAAAAGAGTATTCAAGAGAAACCAATTTTCCGTCCACTAAAGTCTCAAATTGTCTAGCAAATGTATTGTCTTTAATTTCCATTTTTTCTAAAATTAACGATGTGTTCATAATGTAAGTGGAATAAATAAATTAATTTTATGCAAATTTCGGAATAAATAATGGATAAAGTCACCGAAAAAAGTTAAAATTATGAATAAGATTCCAGTTTATTTTATGCCAGGTCTAGCGGCTAGTTCCTCTATTTTTGAGCGAATTGACTTGCCTGCAGACACCTTTGAAATCCATTTATTAGAATGGTTTATGCCTAAAAAGGAGGAGTCACTTGCAGATTATGCCAAGCGGATGGCTGAAAAAGTGGTTCATGATGATGCTGTTTTGATTGGGGTTTCTTTTGGTGGGATTTTAGTTCAAGAAATGGCACATTATTTAAATTTGAGAAAATTAATTATAATCTCTAGCGTTAAATCGAATACTGAACTTCCCCGGAAAATGAAAATTGCAATGAAAACAAAAGCGTATAAGTTACTGCCGACAGGTTTATTACAAGACGTTGAAAAGCTTGTGAAATATGCATTTGGAAATGTAATTAAGCAAAGGTTAAAATTGTATGAGCAATTTTTATTTATGCGAAACAAAGAATATTTAGATTGGGCGATTGAGCAGGTTATTTGTTGGGATAGGGTGAAAATTGATTTGAATGTAATTCATATCCATGGAGATGCTGATGAGGTATTTCCGGTTAAGAATATAAAAGATTTTATAAATGTTAAAGGAGGTACTCATATGATGATTCTAAATAGGTTTCGTTGGTTTAATGAAAATTTACCCAAAATCATTTTAGAATAAGTAGTCTAGGTTTTCGGCTCGGTTTTTGTAGTTTTGCACGATAGTTAAAAAGGATGAAAATGAAAAAGTTACAATATGTAAGTGTGATTTCACTTCTTGTGTTTGTTAGTGGTTTGTTGATGTTTGCTCTTTCTGGAGATGAAAAAAAGAAATTATTGCATGAAGGTACTTCACAATATTTTCCAACTTCAGTTGATTTTTCTGGTGAAAAAGCGCCTTTGCAAATTTCTGACGTGAGAGAACGTTTGGATAGAGAATTGTTGGTGAATGCAAATCTCCATTCGGCTACTATATTGATTATGAAAAGAGCTAATCGTGCTTTTCCTGTGATAGAACCAATATTAAAACAGTATGGTGTTCCCGATGATTTCAAATATTTAGCTGTGATTGAAAGTGCACTTACTAATGCTGTTTCAGCTGCAGGAGCAAAAGGAGTTTGGCAATTTATGCCTGAAACAGCTAAGGAGAAAGGGATGGAAGTAAATGATGTGGTGGATGAGCGGTATCATCTTCAAAAATCAACGGAAGGAGCTTGTAAATATTTAGTCAAAGCCAAAGAAAAACTAGGGAGTTGGACATTAGCAGCGGCCTCTTATAATGGAGGGATGGGTGGTTTGTCGAGAAAGCTTGAAGAGCAAAAAGTTTCCAGTTATTATGATTTGATGTTGACCGATGAAACGTATCGATACGTTTTTAGAATTTTGGCTTTAAAAGAGATAATGAAAAACCCAACATTGTATGGTTTTGATGTGTCAAAAGATGAATTGTATGAAAATATTCCAACCAAAAAGATAGAAATAGATAGTTCGATTACTGATTTAGCTACTTTTGCTAAAACTCAAGGGATAAATTATAAGATTTTAAAAATACATAATCCTTGGCTGCGAGATAAAAAATTGGATAATCCAACTAAAAAGAAATATCAAATTGAAATTCCAATTGGGGGTTATTAATAATAAAAAGATGAAAATGACATTTCAAACTATAGTTTTAGTAATGTGTATCGGACTAGCGGCTGGAATGTTGAGTGGTTTGATAGGAATTGGCGGAGGAATTATAATGGTTCCTATGTTGCTTTTAATGGGATTCACGCAGCAACAAGCTCAAGGAACAAGTTTGGCAGCATTATTACCTCCAGTAACATTGTTTGCAGTGATTAATTATCACAAAGCAGGTTTTATAGATTGGAGGTATGCTATTTTGATCTCGTTAGTATTTGTTATTGGAGGCTATTTTGGAAGTAAGATAGCCGTAAACATTGACCAAAGAACACTTAAAAAGATATTTGGATTTGTCTTGTTATTGGTTGCTGGTAAGATGATATTTGGAAAATAATACAAAAAAAGCTTTAGAAATTTCTAAAGCTTTTTTTGTATTATACTATATGATTTTAAATCTTTTTCATTTGTTCCTTCATCATGGTGATTTGGTCTTTCAACATGCCTTGTTTGTCCAATTTTTTAACTTCCGCAATTAAGTTAGTCGCTTCTAATTTTCTTCTTCTTGACATGGCTACTCCGGCTAGATTTAATTTTGCAACAGCTAGATCCATATTCATATTTAAACCTAATTCTATTGCTTTTTTGAAGTATTTTTCTGCTTGAATTAAATTTGTTTGTGAAAGCATTAAACCTTGTAGGTAATTGTAATACCCTTGTTGTTTTTGAACCAAAGCTGTTTCAGGATTAGTTATTTTTGCTAACCATTTTTGAGCACCAGGAAAATTTTGTTTTCTTAATTGTAAGAAAGCCATTAAAATAAATTCGTTTTTAAAGTAAAGAAAGATAGGAATTAAAGTTAGAAGAATCAGGAAAATTCCATTTCCAATATTACTTTCTGTAAATTGCCAGATTGCAGTAGCAAAGATTAAAGCTGCTATTACAAGTTTGATATTTCTGTGAAACATAGTATAAAATTTTAGACTGCAAAGGTAATAAAAGGTTTTTAAAATATTTTTAAAAAACTACTTGCATGTAATAAAAACCTTTGTATATTTGCACTCGGTTTTAAAACGACCTATATAATAGATTAATACACGATTTAAAGATAAAAACAATGAGCAAAAGAACATTTCAACCATCGAAAAGAAAAAGAAGAAATAAGCACGGATTTATGGACAGAATGGCTTCTGCAAATGGAAGAAAAGTCCTTGCGCGTCGTAGAGCTAAAGGAAGACATAAATTGACTGTATCTTGTGAACCAAGACACAAAAAATAATGATTAGATTCTAATCAACATTAAGCCGTTACTTTTATTAGTAGCGGCTTTTTTTTAAATCTGTTTATAAAATTTGATAAGTTACAATGTCATTTTTTCTTTTTGAAAGGAAACAGAATTATCTTTGAACCAACAACACTAACTACAAATGCCAAAAGACAATTCCATTAAATCAGTTTTAATCATAGGGTCGGGGCCAATTGTGATTGGACAAGCCTGTGAATTTGACTATGCAGGTTCTCAATCAGCACGCTCAATCCGTGAAGAAGGAATAGAAGTTATACTGATTAACTCTAATCCAGCGACAATAATGACCGATCCAAGCATGGCGGATCATGTTTATTTATTACCATTAACTACCAAATCAATCATCAAAATTTTGAAAGAACATCCACAAATTGATGCTGTTTTGCCAACTATGGGTGGGCAAACAGCTTTGAATTTGTGTTTGGAAGCGGATGAAAAAGGAATTTGGGAAGATTTTGGAGTAAAGTTGATAGGTGTTGATGTCAATGCTATCAATATTACCGAAGACCGAGAGCAATTCAAGCAATTATTGGAAAAAATTGGTGTTCCTGCTGCTCCTGCCAAAACGGCTACCTCTTTTTTGAAAGGAAAAGAAATTGCCCAAGAATTTGGTTTTCCTTTAGTAATACGTCCCTCATTTACTTTGGGTGGTACTGGAGCAGCTTTTGTGCATAATAAAGAAGAATTTGATGAAAAGCTAACCTATGGGTTGGAAATGTCACCTATTCATGAAGTATTAATTGATAAGGCTTTGTTGGGTTGGAAAGAATATGAATTAGAACTGTTACGCGATAAAAACGACAATGTTGTGATTATCTGTTCTATTGAAAATATGGATCCAATGGGGATTCATACGGGTGATTCTATTACGGTGGCACCTGCGATGACTTTATCGGATACTACTTTTCAAAGAATGCGTGATTATGCTATTTTAATGATGCGTTCAATTGGGAATTTTGCGGGTGGTTGCAACGTACAATTTGCTGTTTCACCAGATGAAAAAGAAGATATTGTCGCCATTGAAATTAATCCTCGTGTATCTCGCTCTTCAGCATTAGCTTCCAAAGCAACGGGTTATCCGATTGCCAAAATTGCTTCCAAATTAGCTTTGGGTTATCATTTAGATGAATTGCAGAACCAAATAACTAAATCAACTTCTGCATTATTTGAGCCAACTTTGGATTATGTGATTGTGAAAATTCCACGTTGGAATTTTGACAAGTTTGAGGGAGCAGATAGAACCTTAGGGCTTCAAATGAAATCGGTAGGAGAAGTGATGGGAATTGGGCGTTCGTTCCAAGAAGCGCTTCATAAAGCTACTCAGTCGCTTGAAATCAAACGCAATGGATTAGGTGCGGATGGGAAAGGCTATAAAAATTACGAACAAATTATAGAGAAACTGACTTATGCTAGTTGGGATCGAGTTTTTGTGATTTATGATGCGATTCAAATGGGAATTCCATTGAGTAGAATTCATGAAATCACTAAAATTGATATGTGGTTTTTAAAACAATATGAAGAATTATATTCGTTAGAAAGAGAAATATCTACTTATTCATTAGAAAATCTACCAAAAGAACTATTGCTTGAAGCCAAGCAAAAAGGATATGGCGACAGACAAATTGCTCACATGTTGGGTTGTTTGGAAAGTCAAGTTTATAAACTGCGTGACGATATGAATATCAAACGTGTTTATAAATTGGTAGATACCTGCGCTGCCGAATTCAAAGCGCAAACTCCTTATTATTATTCGACTTTTGAAGCGGAAATAGAAACTGCTGATGGTAGACGATATGTTCATAATGAAAGTATAGTGTCGGATAAGAAGAAAGTAGTTGTTCTAGGTTCTGGACCGAATAGAATTGGGCAAGGAATAGAGTTTGATTATTCGTGTGTTCACGGTGTCTTGGCGGCTAAAGAATGTGGATATGAAACCATCATGATTAACTGTAATCCAGAGACCGTTTCAACCGATTTTGACACTGCTGATAAATTGTATTTTGAACCTGTTTTTTGGGAACACATCTATGATATCATTCGCCATGAGAAACCTGAAGGTGTTATTGTGCAATTGGGTGGTCAAACGGCACTGAAATTAGCAGAAAAATTATCTAAATACGGAATCAAAATATTAGGAACTTCGTTTGACGCCTTGGATTTAGCCGAAGACAGAGGTCGTTTTTCTGAATTGTTGACCGATTTAAAAATACCTTTTCCACAATTTGGGATTGCTGAAAATGCAGATCAAGCTAGTGCTTTGGCAGATGTGTTGGATTTTCCATTATTAGTTCGTCCTTCTTATGTTTTGGGGGGTCAAGGGATGAAAATAGTCATCAATAAACAAGAATTGGAAGAACATGTTATCGATTTGTTGAAAAATATTCCAGGGAATAAATTATTGTTGGATCATTATTTAGATGGCGCTATCGAGGCAGAAGCTGATGCCATTTGTGATGGAGAAAATGTGTACATCATTGGTATCATGGAGCATATTGAACCTTGTGGAATCCATTCAGGCGATTCTAATGCAACCTTGCCTCCTTTTAATTTAGGTGAATTTGTGATGCAACAAATTAAAGACCATACTAAGAAAATTGCGCTTGCTTTGCGAACAGTTGGATTAATCAATATTCAATTTGCGATTAAAGACGATATCGTTTATATCATTGAAGCCAACCCAAGAGCTTCAAGGACAGTTCCATTTATAGCAAAAGCTTATGGGGAGCCTTATGTGAACTATGCGACTAAAGTGATGTTGGGAGAAAATAAAGTCACGGATTTTACTTTTAATCCACAATTGAAAGGGTTTGCCATAAAGCAGCCTGTGTTTTCTTTTAGTAAGTTTCAAAATGTAAACAAGGCGCTTGGTCCTGAAATGAAATCTACAGGTGAAAGTATATTATTTATTGATGATTTAAAAGACGATCAATTCTACGAATTGTACAGTAGACGAAAAATGTACTTGAGTAAATAATAAAGTAAGTCCCTTAATTGGGACTTTTTTTTGCTTTAAGGTTATGCTATGTTTTTTAGTCCACTAGGGAATGGACGGTAGGCATAATAATGCAAGACTTCTTCGATGGCTCTTTTTATGGCTTGGTTAATAGGGAGCATGGTAGTTGCTAATGCATAATCTATTTGGGCTAAATTCATATAATAGTCTGTAAAAATAGGAACATACAATCCTTTGCTAATTGCCTCTTCAGTGTTGTTGAAATTTTCTTGATGATTTTCTTTGATTATTTTGCAGGTGGCTAATCGTAGTTCACCATATTTATCTCTACTGGCTGCATTGCCAAAAAGCCGGCAGATTAAGCCTCGGTACTTGTAGTCGGAACAATTTCCAAAGTTGCTATCAATTAGTGAAAGTGGTCGATAAAGCTGGCAGTTGGTGTTGGTTTTGTTGGCTAGTTCTTTTAGCATTTCCTCGGCTTGCCCATTAAGAAATAAATGAAAAGCCCACGGTAAAAATTCTAATGGTGAAGCATCAATGTCGGGTTTGGTACAACATTTTCCGCAGCCTGATAGACAATGTAATTGAGTTTTTGATTTGAAGCTATTGATTTCTAAATCAAGTTTGTCAAACAACTCTTCCACTAATCGTACTTTGTTTTCAATTGCCATTTTTTTGGTAAGGTAGGCTTTTGAAAATGGCTTATATACTTATAAATTTTTATTTGTTATTTATTTTCTTTTTACATAAATATGTTTGATGTTGTTTTTTCCACTTTCTCGTTCGTCGATGACGAATTTGTTCATGCTCTTAATAAGGGCAAGCATTTTGGGAAAACCATAGTTTCTAGGGTCGAAATCGGGTTTCTTTTTGAGCATGAGGTTACCAAGTTCACCTAGGAATGCCCATCCGTTTTCGTCTTCTAAATCATCAATGCTGTCGGCAAATAGTTTGATGATTTTAGGGTCAATTTTACTGATGGCATTATTGTTTGGCGCTTTGGTGTTTTTGATTTGTTTTTTATTATCTGATTGTATTTCGACATCAGGTTTTTTAAGAATTTCGATATAAATAAATTTATCACATGCGGTGATAAAGGGGGTTAATGTTTTCTTTTCACCAATTCCAATTACTTTCATACCTGCTTCTCGAAGACGAGTTGCTAATCGGGTAAAATCGGAATCACTAGAAACAATACAAAATCCATCTACTTTTCCGGTATAGAGAATGTCCATTGCATCGATGATAAGAGCGCTATCACTCGCATTTTTTCCAGTCGAATAACTATATTGTTGAATCGGGGTGATGGCGTTTTCTAAAAGTACATTTTTCCATCCCGATACGGTTGGTTTGGTCCAATCGGCATAGATTCTTTTGAAGGTAGGTGTGCCGTATTTGGCAATTTCTTCAAACATTTCTTTTACATTAGCATAAGGCACATTGTCAGCATCAATTAATACGGCAAGTTTTAGGTCTTGTTTGGTTTCCATAGTTTTCTATTTCTATATCAAATGTAGGTAAAATAATGAGGTTTAATCAATTTTATGTTTGCAATCGATTGAAACGTTTTCAATTGTCCATTCAATTTTTTGTTGGAAGTCATTTTTTCTAACGGAACACTCTTTTTTGTCACAGATTTTACAAGAGAAATCGAGACAGCCATCAGTATGCACCATAAGTTCTACACTGTCGCCAAAATTGCTTTTGACAATTTTTTCCAATTCATCTACTTCTTTATGTCCTTCGTTGATGTTGAAATACCATGGAATTGTTAGATGACAATCTAAATGTAGCGTTCCACCATATTTTATAAATCGGAGATTATGAAGGTCAACCCAATTTTCTCGTCGGTTTTCATTGCAATAACCCACCATTTTTTCAAGAAGTTCGTCATCGGCTTCATCCATTATTCCTGCTATTGAAGTACGAAGAATTTTATAACCTGAAAAAATAATGATGAAAGCAAAAATGAAAGCAACTAGGCTATCAATCCAAATTAAATGAGTAAAATATATTATGATTAGCCCGATGACAATTCCTAGCGTTGCATAGGTGTCGGATTGCATGTGTTTTCCAGTAGCGATAAGGGCTAGTGAGTTGTTTTTCGTTCCGTTTTTTATAGAAAAATAGCCTACAATATAATTGATTATGCCTGTAAGCGTAACTAAATAAATTCCTTGATCTAATTGTTTTAGTACATGTGGATGTTTTAAATTGTCAATGGCTTCATAGATGATTACAAAACCTGACACTACCATTAATGTGCCTTCTATGGTTGCGGATAGAAATTCAACTTTTCCATGACCATAAGGATGATTTCGATCTTTTGGAAGTGAGGATAAAAATAAACTATATAGTCCTATGAAACCACTAATAACATTGATAGTATATTCTAATGTATCTGTTAAAATAGCCACAGAATTGGTATAATACCATGCTATTAATTTGATGATAAATAGTGATACAATAACTAAAGTTAGTTTTTTTTGGATTTCAAAATTTTCTTTAGATTTATTCATCAAGGCGGTTTAAATTTTCCTCAAAAGTAGTGAATAGATTTCTTTTTATTTGATATATGGAATCTAAAAAGCCAGTTCATTCCGTTCTTTTTTTAGTAGATTTGCAATAATAAATTTGCATATGTCACTACGTAAAAAAATAAATTCAAAAGCAAAAGCAGTTAAAAATACTGGTTTTGGAACAAATGCTTCCAACTATGGAGGTCGTTTTGTAACCAAATCGGGAAACGCTAATGTTAGAAAAACAGGTATAAGTTTTTTGGACAGCATCAGTTGGTATCATACTATGTTGACCATTCCGAGATGGAAATTTTTCTTTATTGTTTTTGCGTTTTACTTTTTGGTAAATTTTGCTTTTGCAAGTATTTATTATCTGGTAGGAGTAGAGCATTTGAATGGGATCACCGCTGTAACATCGATGGATAAATTTGGTCAAGCTTTTTTCTTTAGTATTCAAACCTTTACCACAGTAGGATATGGACATATTAGCCCTAGTGGTTTTATGACCAGTTTTGTTGCCTCAATAGAAGCATTATTTGGTTTGTTGAGTTTTGCTATTGCCACTGGTTTATTTTATGGAAGATTTAGTAAACCCAAAGCACATATTATTTTTTCTGAAAATGCTATAGTAGCTCCTTTTCAAGAAGGAACTGCTTTAATGTTACGATTATCGCCTTATAAAAACACGAATCTTACCGATGCTGAAGCCCGAATGACCCTTGGACTTCATATTGAAGAAGAGGGAAAAATGGTCAATAAATTTTATTCTTTAGATTTAGAATTGGAAAAAGTAGGGTCACTTACCTTGAGTTGGACCTTGGTGCATCCAATTACGGAAAGTAGTCCTTTTTATAATATGAATGAAAATGATATCAAGACCACTTTGGGAGAGGTTATCATTTTTATTAAAGTTTTTGATGATATGTACAGTACTACCGTAGTGAAAAGAGCTTCTTATACCTTTGATGAAATTGTATATGGTGCTAAATTTTTACCAATGTTTACAAGAAGTTCTGACAATAACAAAACGTTATTGCATATTGATAAATTGAATCTTTTTGAACGAGTTACGTTGTAAAAAAAACGCTCGAATATATCGAACGTTTTGGAATAGTATCTTTAATTCTTTTTTAGTAGAATTTTTTCTTGAGTAAATTGGTAAGCAGCATCTAAAAAATCAATCATTTTGTTCCAATTACTATTAGGTTCATAATAGTTCTTATAGTATTTATTTGTTTTAATGGTTAATTTGTTACCATTTAGAGAAGTGATACTAACAAATCCACCCGTTTCATTTTCTACTTTTTTGTTTAATTTTTCTAAGCCAGCAACTGTATAACCCTCTGGGATTTCTAGTGTGATTTCATTTTCAAAGGCACGAGGATACACCATATATATGTTGTTTTTGCGTTCTTTTTCTTTCTTATTAATGTCTATTTGTGAGGTTATTAGTTTTCCGACTTCTATTAAATAATTATCGCCAGCCTTTTTGATTAAGTTATTTTTAATAGTAAAGTCTTCTTCAAATACAAGAGGAGATTTTTTTCCAAATCGGCCATTGTTTTTTATGGTTAGTTTATGGTCGTCAATTTCCATCTCATAGTCATCTGCTGTTGATTTTTTGAAAGCTTCTTTTTGTTGGTCTTTAAGTTTATTAATAAGAGCATCCAACTCTTTTTCATATTGTTCTTGTTTTTTTTTGTTACGAACCATATCCATTAATTTGGGTGTTCCATATTTGTCATAATCTTCATATACATAATCAAAAAAGTATAATTTGTCTGATTGTTCGTTTTCTTTCATGTGTCCATAATAGGCAGCTTCTTTTTTTACAGAAACGCCAGTAAAGTCTTTATTTATGGTAACTGAAGAAATTATTTTGGAAACATTATCTTGATAAGTACTAGAAGGTAAGGTTATTTTATCGGCATCAATAATTTTTTTTCCTTTTGAGACTTGAAGCGAAAATGCTTTAGTGTTTTCGAGATTGTAATTGAATTGGTCAGCACTAGTAAAAGGGGAAAAATATTCCATGTATAGTGGTGATTTGGTGTTGACCTTTAGTAAAACTTTGACGTTTTTTTGAATTAATAAATCATCTATAGAACCATTAAAATTGGGAGTAGCAACAATAATGTCATAATCAATATTATTCTTTTTAAGGAATTCCATGAAATATCTGATAAATGAATCTTCCGATTGAAAGAAAATAGGATTTCTATACAATTCGAAAGGGTTAAAAATATTTGCTTGATTTACAATTACAGCTTCTAGGTATTTAGTAAAAAAAGCATGTCGAGCAAAGTAGTATACTTCTCTAACTTTTTCTTCATCACTAGAGAAGTTTTTACCTTTCAGAAAATCATGGATTTCACTTAAATCTCCATTGGCTCTAAATTTTTCATCATAGTAATTGAAAATATCTTCTTTAGTAACTGTTTTTTTGATTGTTTTTTCTTTTTCAGAAAGAAAGGCATCGGCTCTTTTCTCAAATTTTCCAGATCGAGCAAAAAATACTTGAAATTTATAACAAGGTAATTCTACCAGAGGATAGAACCAGCGTGGAAATTCATTTTTTTCAATGTCTTTGGCAGACAACTCATATTTTCTTTCATCACTATTTCCTGTGGGAATTTCTATTAAATCAGGAGCACCATTGTAAGTGTTGAAATTTACAAAAAAATCATTTTCAGTGTCGAAAGCTAGTTTCATTTCCATGGTTGGATATACATCACCCAAAGGAACTTCTTCAGGATCAAATCCAAATTCAAAAATAGATTTAAAAGGCTCAACACTATAGTAATAAAAGTCAATAATGTCACCAATTTCTAAATTTGCAATGGCAATTTTCTTTTCTTTATCTATAACTTTTGCATTTTTATCAACATCTACTTCAATTTCTTTTCCGTCAGACTTAACAATCTTGATGCCTATGGTGTTACTCCCTTCTCCTAAAGAGAACATCCCTTTAGTGGAATAAAATTTGTCTTTGAATGAAAATTCAGAAAATTCTTTTACAGCTGCTTCATCAAGAAGTTTAATTCTTTTTCTTATGCCAGAAGTATAAGTCACATTTGCACCAAATTTATGATAATTATAATACTTATACTTATAAATAATAACGGCAGATTCATTTTTCCACTTGTCGGGAATTGAAGTAACAGATTTGAATTGGTCATTTTTCCCCCAAAAAAACTCTTTAATGTCTATTTTTTTTTGAGCCAAAGAACAGATAGTAAATAATGAAAATAGGAATAAGAATATTTTTTTCATATTTATTTATTTTTAGAAAGTAAAATTTGTTGATTATAGTTGGCAATTAAATTTTTTATAAAAGCATTCCACTTTGTAATTTCAGAAGCTTTTATTTCCCCGTTTTTAAAGATAAATGACTTTTTATAAATGACTTCTTTATCGTTTTTTTGAAAGGTAATTGCGATGTCAAAGTTATTTTCTTTTACAATCAAATCAGAAGGTAATTTAGATACTTTATAGCCTGTTGGGATTTCTAATGTAACAACTGATTCGTAATTAGTCTTGTAATCAAATTGGTAATCCATTTTTCTGTCTTTGAGTTCGAATCCTTTAAACTCATTCATGTATTCTAAATCAACATAAATATCATTATCAAAACTGGAAATCTTATTTTCAATTTCTACATTGTAATCTATTGCGAGTTTGATGTCACGATTTTTTAAATCGGAAGTTTTAATGTTGGATACACGAATATTATTATCTTTTTTAGACAAGTAATTTTCAAGAGACTCAATTTTTTTATCATTTTTAAAAGTGTTGTAGATGTATAAAAATTGAGATTTGCTTTCACCTAGATAGGTTTTTGAACAAGTTCCTTTCAATTTATTATTTTCAATAAACATATTTGATTTAAAGGATTCTTTGTTGGAATCATAGTTTTCAATAGGGATTTTCTCAATAATAAAATTCTCTCCATCTTCTATCATAACTTCTTTATTTTGAATTCGCTCGGCGTAATATCCAAAAGAATTGAATTTTTCAGTACCGTCAAGGAAATATTTTTTTCCTTTATAAAAAAGAGTACAAATCATATGATTGTTTACGGCTAGTGAGGGTGTTTTGTAGTCATAAGCAATATGTTTTGTACCAATCCAAGTGAGTCGAGCATCAAATCCTGCTAGTTTTAGCATTTGTTTAATTAGATTTGCCATCCCTTTGCAGTCTCCATAACGATTTTCGAAAACATGGTTGGATTCATCAGGCTTAAATCCAGCTATTCCATCTTCAAAAGCGATGTATCGAATATTATCTTGAACCCAATAATAAATATTTTTTATTTTTTCTTCATCTGTTTTTGCATTGGCAGTAAGTTCTGTTACTTTACTTTTCATAATAGAAGGATCATCTTTCATTAGATCTATCAATGATTTGTACCATTTATATAAATCGGTTGATGAATTGAAAAGTGTTACAGTGTCTCCTTTTTTGGAAAAAGATTTGGCTAATAGCAGAATATGAGGATATAAATAACTTTTACCAGGAGTATCTTCCTCCTTGCTCATAGCAGGAATGTCATTTAATGTATAGGTGTAAATAGTATTATTTTTAGAATCTTTGGTTTCAGATTTTGTGACTTTAGCCGAATCAAAATTAAATTCTTTTAATTCAATTGTTAACCATTCAGGAACTGTAATTACAATTTGTTTTTTTAGAATAGGAAAGTCATCATTAAAGTAAAGAGCGGTAAAATATTTTATGTCTTCGTATTTTTTTTCTAATTCATAATTGTAGACGTATCCTTGTACTGGAAATTCAATTTGCATATATTTTACTCGAGCATCATTATAAAACAAATCATTGTCTTTATAAAACTCATCATTTATAAGACAATTGGTGTTTTTGTCATTTTGATATTTCAAATTGAAAGTTTCAATTTTTGATTCACTATCATAAAACTCATATTTCCGGATATAAGCTCTATGGTTGATGTTCATCATTTTTTCTTTAACAGAATGATTTACTGTTACTTTATTTTCATTTTTGTTTAGTCCAAAGGTTATATTTTCATTACTGTCTAAAATTGCAATATCATCTTTATCATGGGTTTCTCTTATTTTTTGAGCTAGAATAATATCCTCTGACGTAGGATCTATGTTTTTTTGAGCAAAAAGTAATGTAGAGGTAAACAATAGAAACAAGAGAAATTTTGAAGTAATATTCATGAAAATATTTTTTGGAAATATACTAAAAAAAGAAAAGCTTGTAAAAATATTTTTAATATCTACTTTTGTTTTTAAAGTATCTCAAGTTTTACATTATACTTTGATAAATTCGATAAAGCTTCTTGTGATTTGAAATCAAATATTTCTTCTTGAAGATTTTGCTCTTTTTTAATTGTAGCTTGTTTTACACAGTTATAAAACCGTCTGAGTTCTTCATGATTAGATAAAATCAACCCTGGAACTTTAGTGTTTTTTCCAAATTCATCTTTGGCTACCATGGTAAAATAAGAAGAATTACAATGTTTTACTTGACCGGTTTGAATGTTTTCGGCTTCAACACGAATACCTACAATCATGGAGCTATTTCCTACATAATTCACGCTTGCTTTCAGTGTTACTAATTCTCCCACCTCAATAGGGTTTAAAAAATTTACAGTGTCAACTGAAGCGGTTACACAATAATTTCCAGAATATTTAGAAGCACAAGCAAATGCAATTTGATCTAATAAAGAAAGTAAATAACCTCCGTGAATTTTGCCACTAAAGTTAGTGTGGGAAGGTAACATTAATTGTGAAATGGTAACTCTAGAGGAGTTTACAGTTTTAAAATTACTCATCTTTTTCGGCTCTAGTGATTATATTTTCTGGAAGTGATTTTTTGGCTTTAGCTCCCATTTTTTTTAATTTTTCAACACTAGTAATTAGGTTTCCTTTACCATCTACTAATTTGTTCATGGCGCCTTGGTATTCTACTTTGGCTTCGTCCATTTTCTTGCCTATTTTTAATAAATCAGCAACCAGACCTTCAAATTTATCATACAAGGCTCCTGCTTGACGAGCAATTTCCAACGCGTTTTCTTGTTGTTTTTGGTTGGCCCACATGCTATCGATAGTTCGTAAAGTCGCTAAAAGTGTTGAAGGTGTCACAATTACAATATTCTTCTCAAAGGCTTTATTGTATAAGGCAGTATCTTCATTTAATGCTAATGCAAAGGCTGATTCAATTGGGATAAATAACAATACAAAATCTGGACTTTCCATTTGATATAAATCCTGATAGTTTTTATTGCCCAATTGTTCCACATGACGGTTAATGGAAATGACATGCTCTTTTAAATGTTGCGCTTTTAAATGGTCATCTTCCTCATTAATATAACGTTCATAAGCTGTTAAAGTTACTTTGGAATCGACTATCATTTTCTTTCCGTCAGGTAAATTAATTACCACATCTGGAAAAACTCGATTTCCTTCTTCAGTTACAAAACTTTGTTGCACAAAATATTCGCGGTCTTTTTCTAATCCTGATTTTTCTAAGACACGTTCCAAAACCAGTTCCCCCCAATTTCCTTGCATTTTACTATCGCCTTTTAAAGCTTTGGTTAAGTTGATGGTTTCCTTACTCATTTGTTCATTCATTTCTCGCAAGCCCAGTATTTGTTGACGTAAAGCGGCATGATAATCAATGCTTTCTTTGTGAGTGTCTTCGACTTTCTTTTCAAAAAGCTGAATTTTATCTTGAAGCGGGGAAAGTATGTTTTTTAGGTTTTCTTTATTTTGTTCCGTAAATTTAGTCGTCTTTTCTTCTAAAATTTTATTGGCTAAATTTTCAAATTCTTTGGTAAATTTCTCTTGCAGTTGTTCCACTTCTTGCTTTTGTTCTTTGTTTCGTTCCCAAAGATTTTCAAAATCTGTTTCTTTTTTGGACAATTGAATGGCAAGTGATTCTTTTTCAGAACGAATGGTTTCTTTTTCAGTATTTGATGCAATTAATTGTTTTTCGAATTGATTACGTTCATTCTGAAATTGCTCTTTCAACTGATTGATTTGAGATAATAAACCATTTGATTTTTCTTCTAATGAAGCTTTCTCCGATTTAGAATTGGCTGAGAATAATTGTTTGCCAAGAAAAAGTCCGATGAATAAGGCGACGATAAAGACTACTAAAATAGGTAAAACTGCGGTCATTGTTGAAATTTTATAAGAATGTAAATGTACTAAAAATTGTAATAGTAGTTTCTCAGATTAAATAGTATTTTTGTTACAAATTTAATCCATGTCCCATCACCAACATTTCTTAATTTACAAACCCTATGGCTATTTGAGTCAGTTTATTTATGAACTCAAACGTCCAAAAAAGTTGCTTGGAGAATTATATAGTTTCCCAGAAAATACTATGGCAATTGGTCGCTTAGATGAAGATTCTGAAGGGTTGCTTTTATTGACTACAGATGGCATGATGAGTGAAATTGTGCGTAGCAAAAAAGTAGAAAAAGAATACTACGTTCAAGTGGACGGCATGATTACTGAAGAAGCAATAGCACAATTGAAGAATGGTGTTTTAATTGGCTTCAATGGAAAGAAATACTTAACTAAAAAATGTCAAGCCCATAGTTTAAATGAAATTCCAAATTTTCCAGAACGCGCTAAGAAAATAAGAGACGAACGACACGGACCAACATCTTGGCTTTCCATTACCATCAACGAAGGAAAGTTTCGACAGGTTAGAAAAATGACTTCCGCTGTTGGATTTCCAACCTTGCGCTTGGTTCGAGTTCGAGTTGGAAACATTCTCTTGAACAATTTAAAAGCGGGGGAAGTTTTGGAAGTTAGTCGTTTTGAAATTTAATAATAATTAATTACTTTTGGTTAAACTTTATTGTTATGACTATTATAATAAATAAAAATACTACCAAAAAAGAATTTGTAAAATTACTTTCTTCATTAAAAAAGAGTAAAAAAGAAATAGGTATTGATCTTTCAAAGCATTGTGGCGTTTTGAAATTAAAAAAAGATGCTTTGCAGATTCAAAAAGAGATAAGAAATGATTGGGAATAGTATAGTTTTGGACACAAATATTGTTCTTTATTTATTAAATGGCGATGACGAATTAGCTTCAATTTTAAACAAAATGCAATTATATGTTTCTGTAATTACAGAAATTGAATTGTTAGGTTATCACGAAATTTCATTAGAGGATAAAACCAAAATTAAATATTTCCTTTCCGAATGTACTATAGTTGCTTTAAGCGAAGAAATAAAAAATCTTTGTATTTCAATAAAACAATCATCAAAAGTTAAAACTCCTGACGCTATTGTTGCTGCTACTTCTATTTGCAATCAAATCCCATTAATAACCGCTGACAAAGGTTTTGAAAAAATTCAAGATTTAGATTTATTTTTATATAAAAATTAATGTTAAACATCGTTTTAGTAGAACCCGAAATCCCAAACAATACAGGAAATATTGGTCGCTTGTGCGTTGGAACCGAAAGTCGTTTGCACTTAATTCATCCGTTTGGATTTGTCATTAATGATGCCAACTTAAAACGTTCGGGTTTGGACTATTGGGTGCATTTGGATGTTACGGAATATCAAAATGTAGCTGAATGGATAATTCAAATTAAAGACAAATCAAGAGTTTTCTTGATGAGCTCTCATGCTTCAAAATCTATCTATGAAGCCGAATTTCAAGATGAAGATTGGTTGGTTTTCGGTAAAGAAAGCGTAGGCTTGTCTCAAGAAGTTATAGCTCAATTCGAAAATCATTTGACAATTCCGATGTCGGATTTAATTCGCAGTTTTAATATTGCCAATTCGGTTGCTTTTGTAGTGGGAGAAGCGAAAAGACAGATTAGATTAAGAAGTCAGTAATCAGTTATTAGTGTTCAGTTAACTGACCACAAACTTCCCTTTTTCACCATCAAAAATAATGTTTTCGTCTTTGAAAAGTGAATTAAAAATACCTTTTGAAATCAAATTACAAGGTTGATCCTGCACAACAGCACCTTCTGTCATCACAATCATATCATCTGATAATTGAATCGCTAAATCAATATCATGCGTAGAAAACAAAATACATTTATTGGACTCATTGGCAAGTTTTTTCAATAATTTGAACAAGGAAACTTTATGAAATAAATCTAAGTGAGTGGAGGGTTCGTCCAAAATAATTAAGGCTGTATCTTGTGCTAATGCTCTTGCGACTAATACATTTTGAAATTGGCCATCGCTAATTTCGTAATATTTTTTATTGGATAGATGTTCGATTTGCGTAAGCGCAATAGCTTCATTTACTTTTTCTAAATCTACATCGGTTAATTTTCCAAGCCAATTGGTGTAGGGTTGTCTTCCTAAGGCAATTAATTCAAAAACAGTTAAGTTGCTTGGTGGTAATTTCTCTGTTAAAACTAAACTTAAGTTTTGAGCCAAATCCACTTGGCTAAAGTCTTTTATGTTTTTAGCATTCAAATGGACTGAGCCACTCAATGGTTTTTGAATCCCAGATAATGTTCGTAAAAGTGTTGATTTTCCTATTCCATTTACACCAATTAAAGCAATTAGTTTACCCGCTTCTAAATTTAAATTGAGGTTTTTAGCAATAATGATATTCTCCTTCTTGGTGGGATAACCGATGGTTAAATTTGATGCGGAAAGAATGTTTTTGTTACTCATTTTTTGGACACTAAAAGCTAATTACTGAATACTTTTTTTTCGAACTAATAACCAAATCACTATTGGTGCTCCAACAATAGAAGTGATAGCATTAATTGGCAAGGTGAAATTACATCCAGGCATCTGGGAAACCATATCACAGAATAACATAATAATGGCTCCGATTAAAATCGTACTCCAAAATAATATTCGGTGGTTACTTGTTTGAAAAATTAATTTTGCTACATGTGGAACCGCCAATCCTATAAAAGCAATTGGTCCTGCAAAAGCAGTGATGCTTCCTGCTAAAATACTTGTTGCTAAAATAATTAATCGGCGCGATTTTTTAATGTTCAAACCCAAACTTTTAGCATAATTTTCTCCTAAAAGTAAAGCGTCTAATGATTTTATAGAAAACACACTGAAGAGTAATCCAATAAAAACAGCCACCATCAATAGGTAAATGTTTTGCCATGATAAATTTCCAATACTTCCTAAACTCCAAAAGGTAAATTTCTGCAATTTTTCTGCCGAACTAAAATAGGACAATACAGAAACAATAGCTCCAGCAAAGCTGCTAAACATCAATCCAGCAATCAGTATCGTCATAGTGTCTCTTAGAAATTTTGATATCAATAGGACCAACATCAAAACAGCAAAACTTCCTAAACAAGATGCTATAATGATTCCATAAGAAGACAATAAAAAATCGGATAAAACTAGTGGCAAAGCCCCAGCACCAAGAATCACAAAAGCAACCCCCAAACTTGAACCCGAACTTAATCCTAAAACATAAGGGCCTGCCAATGGATTTCGGAATAATGTTTGCATTAATAAGCCCGAGATTGATAATCCTATTCCCACCAATATAGCGGTTATGGCTTTTGGAAGCCTGAAGTTAATGATAATGTATTCCCAAGTGTCTTTGCTAGCATTGGATCCCAAAAGACTTTTGATCACTTCTTTAAAAGGAATCGCCACTTGTCCTAGACTTAGGTTTAATAGTAACGTCAAGACCAATGTCAATGACAATATTGAAAATAGAATAGTATTTCGTTGGTTCGTTTTCAAATTATTTTAATTTTTCAAAGAAGAACGGTTTGTAGCCCACCAACAATTCTGGGTGCAAAATTTTCACAATGTCTTTTAATACGATATCAGGCCTATTGGGAGCTAATTCATAATATAAAACGCCACCAGTTTTTCCTTTTCTTCCAGCAAAAGAATAGACATTTTTATTTTTAAATGCTTTAAATTGTGAATAATGGGGATTGGCATTTGCCATCGCTGATAATGTAGAAAATTGTCCTGAGGTAATCCACAAATCCGCATCTTTTGCTTTTTCTAAAACAGTTTCAAAGGATAGTGCAAGACTACCCGTTCCCTGGGTAGTTGCCCATAAATAATTGCCATTGGCTTCTTTCAACAGTTGACATCCCCAGCTCGTTCCTTGTGGTAAATACCATTTGTCTTCAAACATATCTCCTGCTAAAATGGTTGGATGAGTTGTCGCTCTTTTGGCAAGTTCTAAAGTATTCAGATAGTCTTTTTCGATTTTGCTAAAGATTTCATTGGCTGTGTTTTGTTTGCCATACAAGGCACCGAAAAACTTAATCCATTCGGCTTTTCCTAAAGGGGTTTGTTCGTTCCAATCGCCATTTAATAACACCTTCAATCCGTTTTTCTCTAAATTATCTAAAGTAGGATTGTTGTTATCTAAACCATAGCCAATGATGACCTCGGGTTGCAAATCAATGATGACTTCGGTATTTAACGATTGATTGTCTCCTAATTCTTTTACTTTTTTCGCGTCAATTAAAGCCCTAACTTTTTCAGAAGAAATGTAATTCAATTTTGGAAAACCCACTAAAGTTTTTTCAACCCCAAGCATTTCTAAGGAAGGTATGTGGGTGGTAGAAGTCACCACAATGGTCTTTAATGGAACATTGATTGTTGTAAATTGTTTTAAACTATCGGGAATAGTTCCATTTTTTTCTTTCAGAAGGTAAGTATAGGTTTTCTCTGCTTTGGGCCATGGATTAGACACTTTTACTACCGAATAACCATTGTAATTAGTGATTGAAAACCCCTTGGCATATTTTATTTCGTTTTTTGGTAGTGCAGTTGTTTTAGTATTATTATCTTTTTTGCACTGCACAAAAGTGAAAACCGAAAATAAAAGTAATATAATTTTTAAAAAACGAGGCATTAGATATTTTTTTGTAAAAGTAAAATAATGTTTCTACAAAACAGCTTTTGTGAGCCATTTGATTTCTGCAATTTGTGACTAATTTTTATTTCTAAATTGGTAATTTGTTCTAGGAAGTTCATCATTAAGCGTTTTTGGAGTTGATATAAAATTCGGTCCAGATTCATTACATCATTATATTTTAAATATTAAAGGGTTGAATCTCACCCTTTTAGTATTAAATCTCACCCTTTTAGATTCAAAAACCACCCTTTTAGTATCAAATACGATACTAAAAGGGTGGTTTTTGATGCTTTAAGCATCAAATTTTACGCTATTTGCATGAAATTTGAGCCTAATAGGGTGAAAATTCATCCTCCGAGGGTGAATTTTGAGTTTTTATATTTTAACAATTATTATAATTATGAAAATTTAATTGGACTTATTTTATCTGCCTTTGGCACGTTCGTGCAATTGGATTTTTGTATTAAGTAGCTAATTTTTTTATTTTTAAAATAATGAGTTTGCGATAAACATTTCATACAAAATGAAAGCGTAAATACTAGTAATTTTAACAAAAATAGATCTCAAGATAGACAACGATGCTATTACTTTATGTGCGTTCGTTAGCACTATTATTCTGTTGTTGATAGGAGGATTCGCTAGCTAGTTTTTAAAATTTTCTAAAAATAAAGACGGTAAATAAAAATTAAATAATCTACATTTGCCTCGTATTTAGGTTGTGACTTTGAATTTTCAGAGGAACATTAAAAGGGAAGAAAGTAATTGAATATAGAATGGAACCGATTGAAGAGAGCAGAAGTAAAATCTGAAAATCTGAAATCAACATTCAAAAATCAAAAATCTTACGCTGTACCCGCAACTGTATGCTATAAAGCTTGTTGTTATCTACAACGTCACTGTTATGATATTAGATTTTAAGTAGTAAATGTTTGTTTATTATTAAAATTTAAAATTTTATTTGATATGATTTTTTAAAATCTAATATCAAATACTCAAATCTAATATCAAATGGGAAGACCAACAACAAGACGCAAGCCAGGAGACCTGCCATTTACATTGAGTATCAAACTTTCGGGACAAAAGGTTTGGGTATGGGTAATTCTATGCTTTTCTCCCACGATTATTAAATTAGTAGTAACTAAAAAATGAACAAAAATTTCATTCGTTTCAGTGCAATTCTTGCATTGGTAACATCTTGTGGTTATGCCCAAGAAAAAAAAGATTCAATCCAAGTGAATCAACTTCAAGAAGTGGTGATTTCGGATACCAAATTTGCGCAAAGCAAAGAAAAATCAGGAAAAGTAATCACTAAAATTTCGGCGGAAGAACTCCAAAAGAAATCGGGACAATCGCTAGCTACAATTTTGAGTTCGGTGGCAGGAGTAGAGATTAACGGCAATCAATCTGCCAATGGGAAAAACCTCGGCTACTATATTCGAGGCGGAAAAAATCAACAAGTTTTAATTTTAATTGATGGTAATCCAGTTACCGATGCTTCAGGAATTAGTTTTGAGTTTGATTTGCGATTGCTTCCCATTGACCAAGTGGAAAGTATTGAGATCATGAAAGGTGCTGCTAGTACTCTTTATGGTACGGGTGCTGCCACTGCGGTGATTAATATTACGTTGAAAAAATCAGGTAATAAAGCACTTCAGGCCAATGCCTATATTAATATTGGTTCAAATAGTACAGCGACCAATCGTAAGTATAACGGACAAGACCTTAATCAAGGGTTTTCAGTGAATGGAACGCTTAAAAAAATCAATTATTTAGTTTCGTTAAATAGTACAGAAACTGATGGAATGTCTCAAATAGCAGAGCCAACGCCCAATTCGAATTATGATACAGACCGATTTTCAAGAATCAATTATATGTCGAAGATTGGATGTAAAGCTACCGAACGACTGTCTTTAGATTTTTTTGCAAATTATGATAAAGTCAACAATGATTATGACTTCCCTTTTGATAATACGGGTAATGACGATACTAATTTGAACAAATCTAAAACAGAACAATTTCGGTTTGGATTTTCACCCAAATATAAATATGCTAAAGGAGAATTTAATTTGAATTCTAGTTTTAGTAAAATTCAACGTGAGTATCAAGAATTTGATTCCTACACTTCTGGAATTGATTATTCTATGTATCAGGCTAAAAGTGTGAATGTGGATGCTTTTAATAAATATAAATTTAGTGATAAACTGTATTTGGTTGCAGGTGCTAATTATCAATTTCACGATATGAAAACAGCAACACCTTATAGTAGTCTTGCGGAAGAATCGACTAAATTTAATATGATTGATCCTTATTTTACGGGAGTTTATACTTCAGAATTTGGATTGAATATCAATGCGGGGGCTCGATTGAATGTGCATAGTCAATATGGAAATCAATTGGTGTATAATGTCAATCCGTCGTTTAATTTTGGAAAAGAAATCCCAGTCAAGGTATTGGCTTCTCTAAGTACAGCTTTTATCACACCGAGCTTATACCAATTGTACTCAGAATATGGAACTGCAACATTAACTCCAGAAAAGAATACCACTATAGAATCAGGATTTGAAGTAGCTATTTTGAGAAAAAAACTAACTTTTAATGTTGTTGGATTTTATCGCGGGCAAAACAATTCCATTGGATTTGATGCCACATATCATTATACCAATATTGAAGGATTGAACAAAGCAAAGGGAGTAGAAACTGGGATTAATTATATGTTATCTCATAAGGTTAATTTGAATGCCAATTATACATTTACCCAAGTGGATGAAGCCTTAAATCGATTAATCCCAAAACAAAAAGTAAATGGTTCTATTGATTTGTCAGCTACAAAACGATTGTTTTTTAATGTTAATTATCAATATGTTGATGGACGACAAGATGCTTTTTTTGATGGAAATACCTATGCAACGGTTTACACAAAGCTAGGTTCTTATCAATTGGTAAATGCTTTAGTAAAATATGAATTGGTCAAAGCGCGATTGTCTGTTTTTGGAACAGTAACTAATATTTTCAATGAAGATTTTGTAGAAAATATTGGCTATTCTACGCGAGGTAGAAATTTTAAACTAGGTTTGAATCTTATTTTATAAATATTACTATTGGTTTAATTTTAGCGCTTTCAGAGGTTTTCCCTTTGAAAGCGTTTTTTTTGTTTTCAAAAAAATAAAGTATCTTGTAACAAATTAATTAGTGTCTCGTCTTCACTATATAACCCAAAAAACAATGCAACAAAACGAGTTCATAAAGATAGTTTTACCATTTAAAGACAAGCTCTTTAGATTGGCCAAACGACTACTCGTTAGCACCGAAGAGGCAGAAGATGCCACGCAGGAGGTTTTGGTAAAGTTGTGGACTAAAAATGAGTCGTTGAACGAATTGAAAAGTGTGGAAGCCATGGCTATGACAATGACCAAGAATTATTGTTTGGATCAATTAAAATCGAAACGCGCAGGAAATCTAAGTATTGTTCACAATAATTACACCGATTCTCAAGCGAGCTTGCAACAAAAGGTAGAAGACGAAGACAGTTTGAGTTGGGTAGAAAAAATAATCAATGACTTGCCCGAACAGCAAAAGTTGATTGTTCAAATGAGGGATATTGAGCAGTATGAGTTTGAAGATATCGCCAAAATACTGGGAATGAATGAAACCGCTATCAGAGTGGCCTTGTCAAGAGCCCGAAAAACAATAAGAGAAATAATGACCAAAACACATAATTATGGCATTGCATAATATAGAAAAATTAATTGATAAATACTTTGAAGGAGAAACAAGTATTGTTGAAGAAAATGAATTGAAAGTTTATTTTTCTTCCTCAGATGTTGCGCAGCATTTGAAACAATACCAACCCATTTTTTGGTATTTTTCCCAAGCAAAAGAACAACAGTTTACACAAGAGATTCCACTACAAGCTAAAAAACGAAACGTCGTAGTGTGGTTGTCAATTGCTGCCTCTGTGGTTGTTATGCTAAGTGCAGGTATGTTTATGTATTTTGAAAACTCGACTAAAGCCAATCATTTTGTAGCTTGTACTCCCGAAGATTCTCCGGAGTTAGCATTAGCACAAACACAAAAAGCTTTAGCCTTAGTTTCAGAACATTTGAATACAGGAATTCAAAGTGTGAGTTATATTAACGAGTATGAAAACTCAAAGAATAAAATTTTTAAAAAATAATCACCCGAGGCGAAGCCGATCTGTTTGGAGCGTAGCGGAAAAATCAAAAAACGAATAGAAATCATGAGAAAAGTAATTTTAATTATCGCATTAGTACTAGTATCTAATACTATTTTTGCACAATCTGTCTTTGATAAATTTGACAATCAAGACGATATTACGACCGTTATTGTAAACAAAAAAATGTTTGCCATGTTGAGTAAAGTTGATACAAAGGATAAGCAATCACAACAGTATCTTGCCTTAATCAAGAAGTTAGATAATTTGAAAGTTTTTGTAACTTCTAGCACTAAGAAATCAGATGAAATGAAAGTTACCGCTGATAAATATATTAAATCATCAGGATTAGAAGAGTTGATGCGAATCAGTGAAAAAGGTAAAAACGTAAAAATTTATGTAAAATCGGGCGCTTCCGATTCACAAGTAAAAGAACTTTTAATGTTTATTGAAGGATCGGGAAAAGAACAATCGGTATTGATGTCATTAACAGGTAATTTTGATTTGGATGAATTATCAGCATTAACCGATAAAATGAATTTACCTGGTGGTGCTGAATTGAAAAAAGCTAGCAAAAAATAATATGAAAGCGATCTATTTTTTAACCATAACACTAAGTTTGCTATTGTTCAGTTGCAATTCGAAGCCAAGTCTTCAAAAGTATTTTGTAGATAATCAAGATAAACCCGGTTTTTTAGCAGTAGATGTATCTCCAAGCATTTTGAATGTGGACAAAACAAAATTAACCCCTGAGCAAAACAAAGCTTTAGCATCCTTAGAAAAAATGAACATATTGGCCTATAAGATTGATCCCAAAAACAAAGGTCAATTTGATGTTGAGCGAAAAAAAGTGACTGAAATTCTAAAAGATACAGTAAACTACCAGCCATTAATGAAGTATGGTTCTGGAAAAGATGGAGCGTCAATTAGCTTTGTGGGCAACGAAAATAAAATTAATGAGTTTGTTTTGTATGGCACCAAAAGTGATAATGGATTTGCAGTAGTTAGAATCTTAGGAAAAGATATGAATCCTGCCGACGCGCTGACTTTAGTGTCGGTCTTGAAAAGTTCCAATATTGATATGAAACAATTGGATGCCCTAAAAGGCTTGATGAAATGATAAAAGGTTGAGGTTAGTTGATAAAAAAGGTTGTCAGTAGATTTTGCAACCTTTTTTTGTTTCTTGAGTATTAATTATTAGGAATAAATAATCAGAATATATGACGGGTTTTTACCAAAACTCTAAAAACTGACTTATTATTTACTTTAGAATAAATAATTTTCATTTTATTTTAGATGAATGCTACTGAAACAAAAAAACCTTCTATTTCAAGAAGGTTTGTTAAGTGACCACGGTGGGATTTGAACCCACACGCCCTTACGAGCACCACCCCCTCAAGATGGCAAGTCTACCGTTTCTCCACGTGGCCTTAAATGAAAAAAGTCAAGCACAAAGCTCGACTTTTTTTGTGACCTGGCTGGGGCTCGAACCCAGGACCCCATCATTAAAAGTGATGTGCTCTACCAACTGAGCTACCAAGTCATTGCTTGAAGAAATTTTTATAAAAAAGTGACCTGGCTGGGGCTCGAACCCAGGACCCCATCATTAAAAGTGATGTGCTCTACCAACTGAGCTACCAAGTCATTTGCATTTCCTCAATGCGGGTGCAAATATAAGGCGTTATTATTTATTTTTCAAAGCAATTTTGTTTTAAATTTACCTTTTTTTAGTAATCTCTCTTAATGCCTTAACTTATAAGGTTTTATTTTATGAAGAAAGTTATTTTTATAGGTTATATGGGAAGTGGAAAGTCATTTGTTGCAAAAAATTTTGCTGCTAAACTTGGTTTTAGATGTCTTGACTTGGATGAAATGATTGAAAAAAAATCGGGAATGGCGATTGATAAAATATTTTCTGCAAAGGGAGAAATCTATTTTAGGAAATTAGAACACGAGCTTTTTTTAGAAGTGCTCAATATTGAAGAAAACTTAGTCATTAGCACCGGTGGAGGGACCCCTTGCTATTATAATAACCATGAGCTTTTTAATGGAGAGCATGTAACTTCCATTTATTTGAGGGCATCAATAGATACTTTGGTTGCTCGATTGAAAACCGAAAAACAAAAGCGCCCCTTAGTAGCAAATTTAAAAGATGATGAGGAAAAAGAGTTTATTGCCAAACATCTATTTGATCGCAGTTTTTATTATAATCAAGCTACTTTTAAAGTGGATGTAGATAATAAAAGTATTGAAACAATAGTTATAGAGATATCTGAATTATTAGCTTAGCGTTGCTTGACTATTATTCTTTTCAAATATAACTTCTACATGTTCATGTGATGAGGTAGAAAGTGAAATTCCTTTGAAATCAACTTTAATCGGATATTTTTTGTGATTTCTATCGACCAAAACAGCTGTTTTTAATTTTTTAAGTGGAACCTCTAAAAAGTGTTTCACACCATACATTAATGTCGAACCCGAGCTTAACACATCATCCACTAACACAATTCCTTTATTTTGATAAGCCTCTTTTGAAATGGAAGTTCTTATTTCTGAATTTGGATTTTGTTTGTCAATAATTACTTCACACAGCAGTACTTCTAATGTTGAAATAGATTGTAAAACCATAGCTATTTTTTCTGCTAAGACATAGCCATTAGAAGCTATTCCGGCAATGACAATACTTTCATCATCAACGTAAGTTTCATAAATCTGGTAGGCAATACGTTTAATCTTATGTTCTATTTCTTGGTGTGTAAGAATTTTATTTTGGTTCATGATTTTATTTTTTGATAAAGATAAAAAAGAGTTCGTTTCCTTGCCTTGCTTTGATAGAATTATTTGCGGTTTCTAATAATTTTATCTCAAAATCATTAGTAAATAACAATTCATATTCTTCTTTCGAAGCTCCAAAAGGAGGTCCTACTTCGGTGAGTGAAAATTGAAACAATAAACCAACTAATTTTCCATTAGGGTTCAATAAGGATTGCATTTTTTGCACATATTCTTTTCGTAGTGAAGGGTCTAAAGCACAAAAGAATGTTTGTTCTAAAATTAAATCATAACTTCCTTCATGTTCAAAGAAATCTGACTTTAGAAGTTGGGTTACAGTACAATTTGGAATTCTTTTTTTGATATTGTCTAGTGGAGATTGAGCAAAATCCAGTACATAAATATTTTCAAATCCGTTGTTGATTAAATATTCAAATTCATAACTATTTCCAGCGCCAGGAATTAAAATTTTTATTGACTTATCTTCAATTTGATCAATATATTCTTTTAAAGGCGTGGTTATTTTACCAACATCCCAACCCGTTTCATTATTTGAATATCTATCTTCCCAATACGCACTATTCAGTTTCATCTTCTTCTGATTTAAATTCTATTCCGTCAATATCTCTTCGGTCTTTTTTTGTTGGACGACCCGTGCCATTTTTTCGATAGTGTTCTTTCGATAATTTTAATAATTCCAAATGTGCAAATGATGCAGCAGGAGTTTCATCTTTTCTATAAATATCAACTAACTTAGCACCAACACGATTTGCAGGGATGTCTAAAACCGAAATAATATGAGTAATTTGGTCTTTTCTAAAGGTGACTTTATCGCTGGGAAAAACTTCTTTAGAAGCTTTGGCAACTTGACCATTTACAGTAATATGATTTTTTTTGCAAGCTTCTGTAACCATATTTCTGGTTTTGTAATAGCGTACACACCATAAGTATTTATCAACTCTCATAAAAATATCTAAAATCAACGTTAAATAGTTTACAAAAATAAATCAATATTGTATCTTGCGCGCTTAAAATTGATTAATAATGAATAATATTTTTAAAATACTTTCTGTATTTGTTTTTTGCGTGGCTTTAGCAGCTTGTACTAAAAACAGTAATAATGATCCAGCGCCTTTAAGAGATTACGGAACGCAATATGCTGCCGATATTGCTCAAATAGATCAGTATATTGATTCGCATTATTTAACTTTTGATGCTGATTATAATGTGGCTTTTGATACCTTGTTGCCAGGTGGAGGTCATTCTTCTATTAGAACTGACACAGCATTCCATTTAAGTGATACTACCGTTGCTCAAAATGGGATTAATTATAAAATTTATTTTATCAAATTTAGAGAGGGTGATCTTGTTTATGGGAATAGACCTACTCAAGTAGACTCTATTCACGTTGCCTACAGAGGAACTAATCTTATAAAAAGTTCACAGTTTGATGTTGCCGTAACTCCTGTTTGGTTTAAACTTGATGGAGTAGTTACTGGATGGTCACATATTATTCCTAATTTTCATACGGGCACTTATAGTGCTGCAACTGGTCCTAATCCAGCAACGTTTAATAATTTTGGTGCAGGAGTTATGTTTTTACCCTCTGGATTAGCATATTATAATAATGCAGCCAGTAATATAGCCGCTTATTCTCCTATAGTTTTTAGTTTTAAATTATATGAATTACATTATCGAGATCATGATGGAGATGGTATCTTAGATAAAGACGAGCGACGGCTACCTGCTTCAATACCCAAAGAATTAAGATGGAAAGAAAATCCTGCTACTGGATATGACTTTGATGGTGATGGCATCGTCGATTTATATGATACCGATGGTGATGGTATTGCAAATATGTATGATGTAGATGATGATGGTGATAATGTTTTAACTAGAACGGAAACAATAAAGCTTCCTGCTGATATTACTACAGCATCTCCTTTAGGTCATTATCCTTTTAGTCCTACTCCAACAGAACCAAAAGGGGTACCAGACTGCAGTAATGACTATACCACTTCTACAAGGTTACGAAAATATTTAGACCCTACCTGTCATTAAAATAAATAAAGAAATCCCGTTCATTGAGCGGGATTTTTTTTGACTTATAAAGATTGCTTTTAGGTAAATATAAAATAAAATTGGTTTTACTTTTTAGTGTCCAATTTTTTTCTTTGAGCAATCAATTCATTAAGCTTTTTACCATAAAGTGATTTAGCAATTTTTGGTGTCATAGATTTTTGAATGGTATCCAAATATTTTAAATTAATATCAGATATTTCAGCAACAGCCACATAAGGAGCCACATCATAATCGGCGTGGTTTACAGCAAAGTTAGTAGTGTATAAATATTTTCTTTTAAGAACATTATCTTGCTCTTGTTGCATTTTGGTTGCTTCAACTATGTTCTTGTTTTTGTAGGCTTCAAATCTCTTTTTGATTAAATCTAAATTTTGATCTACATATCTCGACACCACTTTTTTATATTCATCATATAATTCTTGATTTTTAGACCCCGTAATTTTGGCGTCAGCCGTAAAAAAATCTAATGATGATTCAATATTAATAGAACCTGGTTCCACAAAAAATGGAAGATTATTGTCTACGGAATTTGTAACCCCTCTATCTATAAATAAATAAAACATTTCTGGCGAGTCAATGTTTATATCGCTTTTAAAGTGTGAATCCCCATCAATTTTAATACTATCAAGTACTACTAGTGAAGTATCTTTGATGTGTTGAATGTAAAGTGTTCCTTTTTTAAATCCTTTAATATATCCAGTAATATGAAGGTTTTTATTGGATTTTTTTTCAGAACAAGAAGATAATACAATTAGTGATAATAACGCTATAACTGTTTTTTGCATGATTTTTTATTTTCGGCAAAATAATAAAAAAATCCCCAATTTATAGCATAAATTGAGGATTTAAAAAAAGAGAATGATTCAAGTTTATCCCTTTAGCCAAGAATTTTTTAAAGCTTCCTTAGTAGCATCCACTTGTCTGTAGCCTTCTGTTTCTTCATAACTAAAAATGGCTTTTCCAGTCAGTGTTATTTCTTTTCCGTCGCGTTTTATTTTCATTGTTACGGTTTCGCCTTCTTTCCAATTTTGTGCCGTTGTCATTCCTTCCGACATAGTATCTATCGTAAATGGTTTTCCATTGATGTCAACAATAACATCATTTCCTTTTAATCCCATTCCAGATAAAAACGGGCTTAACGAAACATCATTTTTAATCTTTAATTCTTTAGTAGCAACATCTACCGTTATTGCAACACTCTTGTTATTCATAAATGGATTGGTTGCTTTCTTGATTTTAGCTTTACTAACCCCCATTTTAGCAAAATACTCATCATAAGGAATAGGAGTAGTGCCAGAAACATAAGTAGTTAAAAAAGTACCTACTTCCGGATACGTCAATTCTGTTATTTTAGCAAAAAGTTCATTGTCATTGAATGGTTTTTTAGGTCCATAGACCGCAGTTAATTGTCGCATTAAATCTAAAATTCCTTTTTGTCCATTGCTTTTTTCTCTGATGATTATATCAATACACATTCCAATCAAAGCTCCTTTTTCATAAACATTTAAATATTGTTCTTTATAAGGTTCCACCAAAACATTTTCACTCATTGTCGTAAACGGCATGGTATCATTAAGTCGTTTTGCATTGTTAATTTTGCTTACCATTCTTTTATAAAAAGCATCTTCAGTAATTAAGCCTTGATTTACTTGAAATAAATTAGCAAAATACTCCGTTACTCCTTCATACATCCAAAGGTGTTTTGACATTTTTGGAGTATTAAAATCAAAATAATGTATTTCGTTAGAATGAACTCCAAGTGGGGTTACAATATGAAAAAACTCATGCGAAACCACATCAATTAATTCTTTACCCAAAGCTGCTGTCGACATCATTTCTGGAAAAACTACTGAAGTGGAACTATTGTGTTCTAAAGCACCAAATCCTTTTGCATCTTTAGTTTCCATATCTGATAAATAAAGCAAAACGGTATATCTTTTATTCGAATTAATTGCACCTAAAAACTTCTTTTGTGCTCTCATGCATTTTTCTAAATCAGGAGAAAGTTCTTTAGCGTTATGGGTTCCGTTTGGAGAATAAACACTAAACAAAATCTCCATTCCATCTACATTAAAAGTAGTATAATCAGGTTTTGAATACATAATTGGATTGTCTACCAATTCATTATATCTTGAAACATTGAACTTATCTGACACATCACTACTATCCGTATCTACTAGTGAAGTAGCTCCAAACAAATTAGCAGGATGTAAAACCGTTACATGATAGGCAATATCTTTTTTATTCTCAAAATAACCCACAAACCCATGATTGTTCAACATAAAATTCTTCCCAGCAAGGATATTGGTTCCAGCAGGAGAAAAAACGCCGCTACCAAAACCACCACCACCTTCAATATCATAAGTGTCGTTTACTAAATAAGTAATTTTGTTAAGTTTTTGCGCTTTTTTTATCGTCCATGAATCTGTATCTAGTTTAGAAACTTCTAATGCATTTCCTTTGGCATCATAGGCTTTTAAATCGTCTATAAATTTTCCATAATCGTCAATAGAATAAGTACCAGGAACAATTTTTGGGATATGATAAACTATTTCATCACTGGTAATTCCTGGGGCATTTACAGTAACCATCACTTTGTCGTCTTTAACATTGTTCAAATCAATTGTTATACCCACTTCTTGTTGCTTTTCAACCGATTGTTGTGCTATAGCAACAGAGCTCCAACTTGAAAAAACGGAAACAAAAGCTAAACTTAATAGTATTTTTTTCATGATTATTATTTTGAAAGATTAGTAGTTTAAAAATAGATTTTGTTACAAATTAAATTGAATTTATAAAAGAAGTCATTACCTCAATTAATTCAGGAATTACAGGTAATTTAGGGTCAGAATACGATTTAACATTATCTTCATCCACCTTAATTTCTTTAAAAATATGATTCATATTTTCAATTATTTTAAGTGTTGATTTTGGATTGGCCTTGTGCAGCAATTCGGCATCACTTGGCGGCACCTGAATATCTTTAGTACCATTAATAATCAAAATAGGAAGTTGTAATTTTTTGATTTCCTCTTGCGGATTGTATTTTATCCACGAAATCATATAAGGTTGCACACTTTCTCTAAAAAGAGAAGCCAACATAGGGTTTTTATTTTCAAATGTTTTTCCTTCTTTAAGTAATGCCAAATCTTTATCTGCTGCTTCCTTAATTGAAGGAGAGTTTTTAGCAATTTGTTCAGATAGAACTTCGTCAATAGGACGTCCTGCTCCCGCCAAAGAAACATAACCATCTACATTTGTTTTAGACGCTACCATCCCTATCAAAGAACCTTCGCTATGTCCGGCAATAATAATTTTAGCATATTTTTTTTGTGCTTTAAAATAGGTAACTACATCTTTGGCATCGTTGATAAAATCTTCAAACGAAAGCGTTTTTTCATCAATTGTTTTGTTTATTATTTGCGCAAAAATTCTTTTGTCATAACTAAAAACGGCAAAACCGTTTCGAGTCAGCCCTTCGGCTAAATATTTTAAAGAATTATTTATACCACCAATGGTACTATTCCCACTTCTGTTGGTGGGTCCAGAACCCGCAATTAAAATTACTAATTTTGTTTTTGATGTTACTTTTTCAGGAGAAAATAAAGTTCCTTTAATCAAAGAATTAACTTCAATTTCTTGATTATCTACTTTTTTTTCTTGCGAAAAAGCAGCAATAGTCAAGCAGAACAACGATAATAAAAATATTTTTTTCATACTATGAATTTTAGTTAGGCTAAGGTAAGGTAACTATTTGTTATAAAAAAAAAGCGATAAGAAATTATCGCTTGTCTTGGTGTTGATTCTATTAATCAAATTTATTTTTCATATAATATTTGCCGTCCAAATCGTCAAAATCATCATCAACCATTGGTTTTGGCTTGGGTTTACTGGCTGTAACTTTCTTTTTCCAAAGCTCAAAATTGTCTTTAGATAGTCTTTTTCGCATCAATTCAGTCACTTCATTTTCTGTTATTCCAAATTCTGCTTTTAATACTTCAAAAGGTTTTTTTTCCTCTTGAGCCATACTGACAACTCGTTCTAATTGTTCGTTGTCGAGTTCTACTCTTTTACTTTTTTTCATTAGTGAAAAGTACAATTAATGTTAATTCTTGTTTTCAATCAATTTATATACCAATATTAAGAAAAAAAATAATTACTTTTTTAATTGGATGTAAATTTTTCTAAATTTATTTGATTATTCTAAAGGTGAGGTTTATTCTTGGACCAATGGGTTTTGTTGTTTTCGAAATTTGATGTTTCCAAAAATGTTGTGTTTCGCCTTTCATTATCAGTAAACTACCATTTTCTAAATTGATTTTTAGTTTGGCATCTTCTATAGTGTTGTGTTGCAGATGAAACATTCTTTCGGCTCCAAAACTTACTGAAGCAATCACAGGATTTCTGCCCAATTCTTTTTCATTATCAGCGTGCCACCCGTTACTATCGCTACCGTCACGATATAAATTGAGCAAAACAGTTGTGAAATTTTCATTACAAACATCTTCAATTTCATTTTTGATAAACATCAAAAGCGGATTCCAATGATGGGGTTGCATAACAATATTAGAATAGGAGTAGGGCTTTCCTTCATTTCCAAAAAGCGCCGTTAGTCTGGGTTGTAAATGTGTTTTGCCATAGACGGTAATATTTTCTTGCTGCCACGGAATCTCATGGCGTAATTTTTCAAATAAAAAACTACTTTTTTCAGCCGTAAAGATATTGGGATGGTATTCAATTGCCGCATTGGGCACGTCGAAAATGATTTTTTCTGATGGAAATAACGAATTCATAATTCAAATGTAATTAAAAAAAGAAAAAATGAAGGCAGTTCTTATATTCTATAATTAAAATTTTATTTCTTGGTTTTTAAACTTCTTTTATTTTGTATTAACAAAGAGAAATTGTAACCAATAAAAATGGATGGAACAGCATTTTTTTATAAAATAAAATAGGTATTATTTTAATAATTTGCACAAAATACTATCTAGTCTCGCCAAGAAGATAAAAAGGAACGCCATGGAGTAAAAAAGGAACGCCATGGAGTGAAAAAGGCACGCCATGGAGTAAAAAAGGCACGCCATTGAGTGAAAAAGGCATGCCATGGAGTAAAAAAGGCACGCCATGGAGTGAAAAAGGCACGCCATGGAGTAAAAAAGGCACGCCATAGAGATAAAAAGGCACGCCATGGAGTGAAAAAGGCACGCCATAGAGATAAAAAAGCTTGCCATAGAGTAAAAAAAAAAGCAGTTTTTGGTGAAAAGATACGCTAGCTTAGCCTTTATTGAGAATGTTCAAAAAACGGTGTCAATCATTTTATTCTTTAAAGTAACTAACTATTCTATTTTTTTATCTTTGGTATAAATAAAAAACGACGAAATAGTTCCGTCGTTCTTTTTACTAATTAAGATGAATTAATTAATCGTTTTCTGATTTTTCGAGTAAGTTTTTATAAAGTAACCCTCCCACAATAGCGCCTAAAATTGGGGCTAACCAAAATAACCACACTTGATTTAAAGGTTCTCCTCCGGTAAAAAGAGCTTGCGATAAGGAACGAGCAGGGTTTACAGAAGTATTGGTGATGGGAATACTAATTAAATGAATTAATGTTAAGGCTAAACCAATGGCGATTCCAGCAAATTTTCCGTTGGCAAATTTATCTGTGGCACCAAGAATGACCAATAAGAAAAACATCGTTAATATAAATTCAGCTACAAAGCACGAAAGCATAGAATAGCCATCGGGAGAAAATTTTTCAAATCCATTGGTTGCAAAAACTCCTGCTTTGGTATTGTCAATTATATTTTCTGCCTTGCCCGACCATACATAAAATAAAGTTCCTGCGGCTGCAATGGCTCCAACACATTGAGAAATAATATAAGGAACTAAATCTTTTATTGAAAATCGACCACTTGCCCATAATCCGAATGATACTGCAGGATTAAAATGTCCTCCTGAAATGTGTCCAACAGCATAAGCCATTGTTAAAACCGTTAATCCAAAGGCTAAGGCTACGCCTAAAAAGCCAATTCCTAAATGTACACCAGTTGAAGTAGTATATCCTGCTGCAAACAATGCACTTCCACAGCCGCCAAAGACAAGCCAATAAGTACCAAAAAATTCTGCTAATAATTTTTTCATAATGTAATAATTTAGTTAATGTTTGTTTTTAAAATAGATGTAAATTTGAATAGTGATAGGCCCAAAAAATCAATAAAAATTGTAAGGGTAACCTTAAATACAATAACCATTTTGGCCATCCTAAACTAGCTTCTTTATTCTGTAACATATAAATGTTGGATGGAAAAATAAGCACCAATAAAATCATAATAGAAATAGCTGCCAGCCTTGAAAAAATAGGGATGCATAAATAAATACCCAATAAAATCTCGACAACACCACTGAATTCACTGATAAATTTTTTGTTAGTGACAAAGGGTGGAATTATTTTTAAATATAATTCGGGTTTTCTAAAATGATTGATTCCGGCGAGTATATACAGCACCGCCATGACGTATAAATGCCAAGGTTTTTCCATGCTTTTGTAATTTATAATTACGAATGTATAGAAAAATTAACATTAAAATTTCGATTGTAGTTATAGTTTGACAAAATAAATCATTGCCTCTTCTTCAAAAAAGGAATGTTTATATTCATAATAACAATAGCTGCGAGTATTAAAATAATGCCAAACCATTGAATGGCAATTACTTTTTCATTAAGGATAATAAATGCCATCATTACAGAAACAGGAAGTTCTAAGGCAGAAACAATACTTCCTAATCCTATGCCCGTAATTGGAAAGCCAGCATTTAAAAGCATTGGCGGAATAATAGTTCCGAATAGTGCGAGAAAGATTCCCCATTTTAAGAAAATAGAAAAGTTGAAAGGGGTAGTTTGTGTGTATAAAGCGAAGGCAAAAACAATTATGGCACCGCCTAAAAGCATATATAAACTTCGTTGTGCTGATGAAATTCCTCTTGCTACTCTATTGGCTGTAAACATTGTAGTTGTAAATGAGGAAGCGGCTAATAATCCCCAGAGGATTCCTCTCCAATCGATTGGCGTGGTATTGTTTAAAAGATTTGTGGCCAATATAGTTCCTAATAATACAATAATAACGGCAATAATTTTCTGTAAAGAAGGGGCTCTTTTTTCTAAAAACCATTCTAATAGTACTCCCATCCAAACGGTTTGCATTAATAGAACGATAGCAATAGAAACATCAATATATTTTACACATAAATAATAAAAGACACTGGTCATTCCTAGAGAACTACCCGCCAGCATTAATTGAATACTGTTTCTTGGTGTAGCTTTAACAATAGCTTGTTTGGATTTGGCTTTTTGGAACATATTAATAATTAATACGCCAAGGATGCCAAAGATAAATTGAGAAGAAGTAACCTCTGCAGTAGTATAATGTTCTTGATATGCTAGTTTTACAAATGTGGCTAACATTCCATAACTAGTAGCGCCAAGTCCCACTAAAACAACTCCCTTTAAAATACTATTTTTCGACATTTTTAATTTTTAAAAAGCCGACAAAGATAGCTGTAAGTTATGAGTTTTTAATTAGGAGTTATGAATTTTTTAAAACAAACCACTTATAGTATTATTATTGATGCCTATTTTAGTAGAATCAAAATTCATTTTATGTTGTAATAAAGTGGCATAGACACTTCTAAAATCAATTTCATATTTTAAATCGCCATTATCTAAATCAGATAAGTTTGGATTTTTTCCTAAAACATTTCCTTTGTTATTTCCGCCGATGATAAACAGGGGTGCTGCGGTTCCATGATCGGTTCCGTTGCCGTTATCTTTTACGCGTCGACCAAATTCAGAGAACACAACAACAGTTACATTTTGTAATAATTGAGCCTTTTTTAGATCTTGGTAAAAACTATAAAGGGCATCGTTCAATTCGGTTAGTTTTTTTTCTTGAATGGCTAATTGATTATCATGAGTATCAAAGCCACCCAAAGAAGTATAATATACTTTAGAATTAAGATTCCCTTTTATCAATCGAGCAATCCATTCTAGATTTTTAGACAATCCTGTTTTAGGATAACTGTTTTCAGTAGTTGATTTTGCAATAGCTTTTTGAATTTCATCAGAACCTTCTGTAACCGAATTGGCTACTTTTCTAACAAAATCTAGTTGAGGATTATCGGATAATTTAATAGTATCGTCTTTATCTGACCTAACTTTAAATTGATTTGGATTTTTTACAGTTATGGTGTTAGGTTCCATTCCTTTTAATGCTAAATTATCTATCGAATCTAAATTAATTCCGGCGGTGGGTTGTGGTTCTTTGCATTGCAAATCTAAATACCTGCCCAACCAGCCTTCGCTGATGTATTTAGTAGCATCGGTTGCAGTTTGCCATATTTCTTGACTGCGAAAATGAGAACGATTTGGTTCAGGATAGCCTACATTTTGAAGAATTGTTAAATCACCATTTTGTTGCATTTGAGCAAAATCTTTTAAGGCAGGATGAAATGCCATCCCTTTGTTTTTTCCGATGACCGCTTCTTTTCCAATGGCAATTTTAGTTCTTAAATCATAATACAACGGATTTTCATAGGGAATAAAAGTGTTCAAACCATCGTTTCCGCCATTCAGCTGAATGAATACCAAACATTGTTCGCCAACAACCAAACTATTTTGTGAACCAAAGGCATGCAAAAATTCGGGCAGCAAAAGCACTCCTCCAGTAAAGGTTCCGGTGAGCGATAGAAAGTTTCTTCTGTTCATAATTTTTTTAAATTAATTGGTATTCAGGGGTCTTGGTGATGTAATTAAAAAGTCTTAATACAGCATTATTCGCATGGGCTTCTTTGGCATCAAAATCATATTTCAATAAATTCTCCATATCTTTTTGCGTGTCGTCCTCTACTTGAAATAATAATCTGTTGGATAAGTCGGCAATTATTTTTTTGTTATTTCCGTTGGTATCAAAGTGTAAAGAAATGTTTATTTTTTCAAAAGAAATTTTAGGTTGTTCTCCTTCTTCAGGAATATTATTGAATTCTTTTCGGTTTAGTATTTTTCCATTGCACAACATATCAGCAGTGTTGTTGCGTTGCAAATAAATTTGAGAAGTCAACCATGAATTTCCGCCATCCCATCCTTTTACATTCACTTGATTAAAGAGTTCCATTCCTTGTTGTTTTAAGAAAAAAGCAATCATTTTGCTTTCCACATCTTTAATTTGCAATTCATCAATTAATTGTAAGATATAAAGCAACGGGTCTTTTATTTTACTTCCTGAATTGTTTTTGACATATTCTTCTGTAACTATTTTAGTAAGTAAGGGTTGGATTTCAAAATTCATTTTTCTAAAATAATCTCCATAATAGATTACCATTGCGTCGGAAGGATTATCATAAACCAACCATTTAAGTATTTTTTTAGTAATTAAATAAGGAATGTTTTTCTGCTCAAATATGATATCAACCAAATCATCGGCTTTCCAGTTTCCGGTTTTGCCAAAATAAGTTTTATCGCTATTGTCTTCAATAAATCTTCTATAGACTGCTGCGTCTTCTCCAAGATTTAATCCTGCTAAAGCGCGAGCACCATTTTTAATATCGTTTTCGGTATAATTTCCGATGCCTAAGGTGAATAATTCTAATAATTCACGACTTAGATTTTCGTTATAACTTCCTTTTTTATTGTCAACGTTGTCTAAATACTTAACCATGGCATTAGACTTAATAATCTTTTTGGTTAATTCTTTAAAGTTTCCAAAAGCATTCTCCCGCAAAATCATATTGTGTTGATAGACCCAATAATTAACTTTTACTTTTTGTGAGGTAGCCACAAAATGATTGTGCCAAAAACAAACCATTTTTTCACGCAAAGGAAAAGCGTCGTTTCTCATTTTGTCAATCCACCAGGATTTGAGTTCACTAGAATTTCGGAGTTGTTGTTTTAGTACTTTTTTTCCTTCTGCCGAAGTTGTTTCTTTAATTTTATTTCTAAATTCTTTTAACTCGGCTAATGTCTTTGGGTCGTCTTCTAGAAATTGGGGTATATGTTTTTCATATTTTGATGCAAACGATTGTTTTAAGAATTTTTCAATTCCTAAACTTTCAATTTGAGCTGCTTGTTTGCTTGAAAAACCTAAACGTAAGGACCAAAGATTGCTTTTGTTCATGATTTTATTAATAATTAGTGGTTGTTTGACCTTAGAAAGGGGGTAAGGTTTAAACTGAAAATAAAAATAATAAAAAAAGCCTCAAAAACAATTGTTTTTGAGGCTTTACGAAACTAATTGTTAAATTAGTTCGTCATGTTTTTCACTTTTGTAGCTGCATCACCAGTAGATTTTACTGCTTTAGCATTAGTTACTGTGCTAGCTTTTGCCGCAGCAGATTCTACACCGGTAGCTGCTTTGTTTACTTTAGCAGTTGTTTTTGCTTTAGCAGCAGTTGCTTTAGTAGTTGCATTTGTTGCAGCAGTTTTTGCTTCTGCAGTTTTTGCAGTAGCAACATTTTCAGCTTTTGCTTTCGTAGCATTTGCTTTAGCAGTAGCAGCTGTTTTAGCTTCTGCAGTTTTAGCTGTTGCTACTTTTTCAGCTTTTGCTTTTGCAGTTGTAACTGCTGTTTCTTTTGTTTGTGCTGATGCTGCTGCAATTCCTGCGAATAACATCATTCCTAAGATTACTTTTTTCATGGTTTTTTTAATTTAAAAATGTTAGTAATTATCGTTTTGCAAAAACCAATCCAAATTGTTTTTAGAATTAATAATTTATATAAATATTAACAATTGGAAATAATACGAAATAGAGCAAAGTGCAGTTATACTTAATAAAAAGAGTTATGAATAGAATATTTTTACTTTTTATCAGTAGTTTACTTTCAGATGGCAATAATGCTACTATTGTAAAGAATTATACATCAAAACATAATGAAGCAATAAGTTATTGCAAAGCTAAAGGATTTAATGTAGACTATTATTTTCTAATAGATTTGAGTATCAATCCAGGCAAGAATAGATTTTTTGTTTATGATTTTAAACAAAAGAGGATTATAGATGAAAATTTAGTAACCCATGGGAGTTGTGATCAATTTGAAGATAATCCAGAACAATGGGAAAAGGCAAAGTTTGATTCAAGAAACGATAGTCATTGTTCTATGAAAGGGAAATATAAAATTGGAGAACGAGCTTATAGTAAATGGGGAATTCATGTTAAATATGTTTTGCATGGATTAGAAAAAACAAATGCCAATGCAGAAGAAAGAGTAGTGGTATTACATTCGTGGGAAGCAGTTTCTAATAAAGAAGTCTATCCAAAAGTGAGTCCATTAAGTTGGGGTTGTCCTGCCGTTTCTAATGAGTTTATGCAACAATTGGATAATAAACTAAAAACAACAAAAAAACCTGTTTTACTTTGGATTATCGACTAATTAATATATTCTGCTAAAAGTTTTAATTTATAAAATAGATTGGAAAATTGTAATGAAATATTAGTGTTTTCGACTGTATTAATAGAACCATGGTATTTTTTTTGTATGCGAAGATCTTCAATTTTTTCATCAATGTTTTTAAACAACCAATCACAATCTTTTCCTTGATATCTAAGATTTCTTTCATCTTTTATATCTTCTTTCTCAATTTTTCCTGCTTTAATAGTATTAAAAGTAAATCTGCTTTTTCGTGCTGATTGTATAGATTCATTTTGTAATAAATCAAGAAGTTTGTCAAAATTGATTTTGTTTGTTTTTTGAGCTGTTTTAAAAGCTTTAATATTCAAACGCAATTCACGAAGCAAAGCATCTTTAGTGGCGCGATTGTTTTTTATAAGTGTACCTAATCCTGATACTATTTCAGGAATATTTTTTAGCGTAGAAATCCAATCTATTGGCATTGAAACTGTTTTTTTTGAATAAGTAATTTACCCAAATGTACTACTTTATTTTTTGAAACAAAATGAAAATCCCACAAGAAGTACTTCTCATGGGACTTAAAGAAATCAACCTTTTATTAATTATCTTCTATTTCTTCCGTGTCTTCTTCCTCTACCTCTTTGGCGAATCATCGGGCCACTTCTTCGATTATGGACTACAAATGTTGAAAAATGTCTTCTTGGAGCATACATATTGTGAGCGACCATTACACGACGCATGGGAACTCTGCGATAATAAGCTCTGAAAGGGGCACAATTTCCATAAAAAATAGAAAATTGGTAAGGTCTCCAAGGTCTCCACCATCTTGGATAAAAACCCCAACGCCATGGAGAATGCCAAGCAATATAAGTAGGAGCATATAAAAATCGAACACTTGGCCAAAACCAAACATTTACAACTAATTGTGTAGTAATTATTTCTGGTACATTAGGTCCGCCTTTTCCTCCTGAATAAGAATCTTTATTATCAGATGGTTCTACAAATGTATTTTGAGCATATAAGTCTTGGTCTCCTTCAATTTGTAAAGTTGCACTTTCATTTCCATTTTTTTCAATGCCTATTGTAGCAATGTCTTGCTTTTCGTTTCCATTGATATAGGTACTTAATATAATGACATGATTATTACCTTCTTGAATATCATCTACCATAATATAATCAATATCGCCATCGTTGTTGAGATCGAGATTGTTTACATTGTTATTTTCTTTGTTGAGCATTTTTTCAAATTTCTGTAAAGAATTTGCTTTTTTGAATAAAGATAAAGCCCCTTCTAAGCTAAAATTATCGCCAGTATTTTGTGGACGATCATCATCTTGGGCATAACTAATGGAAAATCCAATAACAATTAGCAATAAAGCAATAATTTTTTTTGTCATGAGTTTTTTAAGGTAAAAATTAATAATTCGTTTCATATTCAATACATTATTGTATCAGACCTTGTTATTTTAAAAAGGTTTAAAAGGGTTATTCATAATATTTTGTTATTTTTTATTATTATTTAAGTGTTAATTATTTTCGTTTATGTTTTTTTTTAAAATAAATTTTATTAGATTTGTGGAAGAATTTTAACCAATTTATTAATTAAATTAAATTAAACCAAGATGAAAAAAGTAATTTCAATGATGGCAATCGCAGCTTTCTTAGTAGCTGGAACAGTAAATGCTCAACAAAAACCAGAAGCTAAAAAAGCGGATGCTAAAACTGAGAAAAAAATGGATGCTAAAAAAGCAGACAAAAAAGCAGACGCTAAAAAAGCAGATGCAAAAGATGCTAAAAAAGCAGAAGCAAAAAAATAATAAGAAATTAGTTTCTTATTTAAAACGCCCAAGTAATTGGGCGTTTTTTTTTGTATTAACTCTATCTTTTTTATTTAAAATAAGGGAATTCTATTTTTACTATAAAGTAAATAATTAAGTTTTATCTGTCTCTTGTTCCACTATATCACTCAAATGAACGCGAAGAGCATTGACAGAGATACTTATTTCCCAAAAAGAAATACCTAATGATATCAATAAACAAAATAAGCTTGATCCAAAAAAATAAAGTCCAATCACTTGCCATTCTAAAAACATTGCCAACATTGCAAATACCGAAAGGAACAAACACAACACGCCAAACAATTGCATGTAGCGAATTAAGGTTAATCGCAAGTTAAGGTTTTTTATTTCTAACAAAATACTTTTGGTTTGTACTTCATCATAATTCTTTTTCAAACCACGAACAATTTGTGCAATAGTCAAAAACCGATTGGTATAGGCTAATAATATCAAAGAGGTTGCAGAAAATAGTAGGGCAGGGGTTTCTATGTGTAGCGTCATAATAAGTACAAAGTTTGATTTGTGAAGTACGAAGTTAGTCAATTATTATTTTCTAATAGCATAAATTAATTCATCCAAATACTCATTGTTTTTATAAATATTCCCTTCAATTTTAGCATCTAGAGTAAATCCAGCTTTTTCTAATACTTTCTGTGAAGCAACATTTGTCCCAAAAGGACGCGCATAAATACGAACCACATCAAAATTCTGGAACCCATAAGCAACCATTTTTTTGACCGCTTCCGTAATGATGCCCTTACCCCAAAAGGGCTCGCCAAGAAAGTAACCCAATTCGATATTCTTTTCCATAATATCACTTTGAGGATGTAATCCAATGCTTCCAACTGCTTCTCCATCAATTACAATAGCAAAAATCTGTGTAGGATGATGTTGTGAAACCATTTCTATAAACGAATTGGCATTTTCAATTGTATAAGGATGCGGAAATCCATTAGTTAAAAATTTAGCAATGTTAAAATTGTTAGCATATTTAGCCAAGCTTTCAGCATCTGATAGTAGCCATGTACGAAGAGTGAAATTCATAATTCTTTTTTTAGCAACTCAAATCTACAAAAAAAACCTGCAAGTTCTTACTCACAGGTTTTCGTCTATTTTCTATTCTCTTTCTTCTCTATTAAACTTTCAACTTCATCCACAAATAAGAATAATACAAAGCATAAAATTTAGCTTTTTGTTCATTGGTTGAGGAGCCGCCATGACCGCCTTCTGTATTTTCATAATAGTAAACTTTGTGTCCCAGATCCATCATTTTGGCAGCCATTTTTCTAGCATGTCCAGGATGAACTCTATCGTCTCTAGTAGAAGTCATAAAGAATACTTCGGGATATTTAGCGTCTTTAGTTATATTTTGATATGGAGAATATTTTTTGATGAATTCCCAATCGCTAGTGTCTGGGTCGCCATATTCGCCCATCCAACTAGCCCCTGCTAATAATTTATTAAAACGATGCATGTCTAACAACGGCACTTGACAAACCACAGCATTATACAAATCGGGTCTTTGTGTAAAAGCAACCCCCATTAACAGCCCCCCATTACTACCCCCCATTATTCCCAAATGTTGTCTCGAAGTTATTTTTCTTGCAATCAAATCTTCGGCAACCCCATGAAAATCATTATAGATGTTTTGACGCTTTTCTTTCAATCCAGCTTGGTGCCATTTAGGACCAAATTCCCCACCTCCTCGAATATTAGCTAACACAAAAATACCACCTTTTTCTAACCAAGCTTGTCCAATAACTCCAGAATAGAAAGGAACTTCTGAAATTTCAAAGCCACCATAAGCATTCAATAGTGTAGGATTATTACCGTTTAGGATAGTATTTTTAGCCGAAATCACAAAATAAGGAATCATTTCTCCATCTTTTGACTTCATCTTAAATTGTTCTACTTTATATTTTGAAGCATCAAAATAAGAAGATAGCGATTTTACTTTATTCAAAGTAGTGCCTTGGGCATTAGCAGCATATAATGAAGTAGGCGTTAGAAAGTTTTGAAACGTAAAATAATAATCATCACTTAATTTATCAGTAGAGCCAATTGCAATAGTGCCTAAATCAGGCGCATTTATTTTTGTTTTACTCCATCTTTCATTAATATAGGAATATACATAAAGCTCATTTTTAACATTAGTTAAAATGTCAATAAGCAAATAGTTTTTAGTGTGTTCAATTTCATTTACACTGCTATAAGCATCAGGTTCATAAATCAATTGAATGGATTTAGTACCTGTAAGTAAAGATGTGAAATTAGCACCTATTACCGAGCCTTGCTTATAGGTAGTACTTCCAACGGTCCAATTCGATTTTAATGTAATAATTAATTGATTTTTATGAATAGTGTTTAAGGTAGCATCGTCTGGAATATCCAATAGTACTAATTTGTCATTAACCATTACATAGGCTTTAGACGAAAAGAAAGAAGTGCCTTTAGAAACCAACAAATAGTTTTTGTCTCCATCTCTCATAGTATAACCCCAATCGGAAACATCCGTTGTTTCCCCTTCATAAATTGTTTTGGCATCGCTTAGAGCCGTTCCTCTTTTCCAGAGTTTTACAATTCTAGGATAACCCGATGTCGTCATACTTCCGTCCCCAAAATCAGTTCCTACGATTAATGTGTTAGCATCTAAGTAATTGATGTTGCATTTCGATTCAGGCATATTAAATCCGTCTGCAATGAACTTTTTACTTGAGGCATCAAATTCTTTAACTACAACTGCATCACCCCCTCCTTTAGAAAGACTAACTAAAAAGCGATCATAGTTGGGATATAATCCCTGTGCCGCTTTATAGACCCATTTCACATTGTCTTGTTTACTCAAAGCATCAATATCCAATAAGGTTTCCCAAACAGGGTTTGCACTTGCATAACTTTCTTTGGTTGTACGGCGCCAAATACCTCTTATATGTTCTTTATCTTGCCAAAAATTATAAATATAATTTCCGTAAATCGTTGGGAATGCAATTCTATCCGTGGCATTAATAACTGCCAAACTTTTACTGTAAATATCTTGATAATCCTTTTGCTGCATCAATACATTCAAGGTAGATTTGTTTTGCGCTTCAACAAAGTCAAGTGCTTTTTTACCATCAACTTCTTCAAGCCATAAATAAGGATCTTCTTGCGCCATCATTGTATATAAGTTCGAAACTAGGAATAAAGTGAGTAATAGTGTTTTCTTCATAGGGTATAGATTAGCCTTTTATTAGGTCATTAATTTTGTTTTTTAATACTTCAAACTCTTCAGGAGTATATCCAGAGGAAGTATAAACTATAGTTCCGTTGCTATCTATTAGATAATTTCTAGGGATATATTTACTTGCAAAAAGATTATAAACAGATTTTCCTTTGTCAGCATAAATCGGAAAAGTAAACTTTTTAGCTTCAATGAATTTGTTTATTTCTTCCTGTGTGTGATCTCTTCCAAAACTCAATAGTACAAATTTTGGGTTATTTTTTAACTTGTCCCATAGGTCTTTTTGCAAATAAGGCATTTCTTTCATACAAGGGCCACACCAAGTGGCAAAGAAATTAATTAAAACAATTTTACCTTTATAATCAGAAAGATGAATTGTTTTTCCATCAACAGTTTTAAATAAGAAATCAGGAGCTTTTTGGTTTTCTTTGACAAGACTAGTCGCTATAACATCATCATTTGTTTCCTGACTAAATACATTATTAAAGGAAATTAGAATAAAGAGAAGTACTATTTTTTTAATCATAGCTATTATATTGTTTTTATTACAATTCTCAAATATAAGAAAAGCATTTAGAACAAAAAAACCTGCAAGTTTTCACTCACAGGTTTTAGTCTATTCTCTATATTCTCTATTCTTATTTAATTAACTCAAAACTGCGTTTCACAAAAGCAGTCAACTCTTCACCTTTCAATAATCCTTGAGAAATTTTAGCCAAATCTAACGCTTGTTTTACCAAACCTTCTTGAGCTGATTTATCTTCGGTGTTTAAAATAGTCGTTGCTAATTCCGAATTAGAATTCACGACTAAATTATACATTTCAGGGAAATTACCCATTCCAAACATTCCACCACCACCTGATTGACTCATTTCTTTCATTCTACGCATAAACTCTGGTTGAGTAATCATAAACGGAGCAGCATTGCTATCCATGGGTTCCAATTGAACAGAATAGTTGGTTTTTGGAACAATCTCTTCAACAACTGTTTTCAATTTAGTCGCTTCATCTTCCGATAATTTAGAGATTTGAGTCTCTTCTTTTTGAATCAATTTATCAATATGGTCAGAGTCCACACGAGTAAAGGTTAGATTTTCATTATCGCCTTCCAATTTTTGAATCAAATGCGATACAATTGGAGAATCTAATAATAATACTTCATATCCTTTTTCTTTCGCAATATCAATATAACCATGTTGCGCATCTTTATTAGAAGCATACAGCACTACTAATTTACCATTTTTATCGGTTTGATTGGTAGTAATAGCTTCTTTCAATTCGGCTAAAGTATAGTATTTATCATCTACTGATGGGTACAAAACGAAATCACTTGCTTTTTCATAAAATTTTGGCTCAGATAACATTCCGTATTCCAATACGATTTTAATATCGTTCCATTTTTTCTCAAAATCTTCACGGTTTTCATTGAATAATGCTTTCAATTTATCAGCTACTTTACGAGTGATATAATTCGAAATCTTTTTCACATTACTATCCGCTTGTAATCCTGAACGTGATACATTCAATGGAATATCTGGTGAGTCAATTACTCCTTTCAACATTCCTAAAAACTCAGGAACAATACCTTCCACGTTATCCGTTACAAAAACTTGATTCTGATACATCTGAATCTTGTCTTTTTGCAATTGTAAGTCGGATGACATTTTAGGGAAATATAAGATTCCTGTCAAATTGAAAGGATAATCAACATTCAAATGAATATTAAATAACGGCTCTTCAAATTGCATTGGATACAATTCATGATAGAAATTTTTATAATCCTCATCTGTCAAATCTACAGGCTGTTTCGTCCAAGCTGGATTAGGATTATTAACGATGTTGTCTACTTCAATAGTTTCGGCAACATAATCTTCTGGTGCATCTTCTGGTTTTGGTAATGTTTCTGTTTTAGTCCCAAATTTAATAGCAATCGGCATGAATTTATTGTACTTCGTCAACAATTCACGGATTTTATATTCTTCTAAAAATTCTAATGAATCTTCTGCAATGTGAAGAATAATTTCGGTACCACGAGATGTTTTATCCGCTGGCTCTAAGGTAAACTCAGGACTTCCGTCGCAAGTCCAATGAGCTGCTGGTTCGTCTTTATAAGATTTAGTGATGATTTCCACTTGTGAAGCCACCATAAAAGCAGAGTAAAACCCTAATCCAAAGTGACCAATAATTCCAGAATCTTTTGCGGAATCTTTATATTTTTCTAAAAACTCCTCAGCACCAGAAAAAGCTACTTGGTTGATGTATTTTTCTACTTCATCTGCAGTCATTCCTATACCTTGATCGATGATGTGTAGTTTTTTACCTTCTTTGTCAATTTTAACTTCAATTATTGGATTGCCATATTCTACTTTAGCTTCTCCAATACTCGTTAAATGTTTTAATTTTAAAGTGGCATCAGTCGCATTTGAAACCAACTCACGAAGGAAAATCTCATGATCGTTGTAAAGGAATTTCTTAATTAAAGGGAAAATGTTTTCTACTGAAACATTAATTTTTCCTGTTGACATATTTTGAAATTTTAGGCCTGTCTGCCGACAGGTAGATTAAACAATTTGTTTCTTCCAATATTCAAAAGTAGTACCAAAGCGATAAATATGACAAATTGACGTAGAAATACTTTGACAAATAAATTTTAATAAATTTGGTAGCTTTAAAAGTTTGAAAGTATCTTTGCAATTCATAAATTAAAAAATTTTACAATATGAAAAAAAGTGTAATTCTAGTATTGCTAACCATTATTTTTGTTGGATGTAAACCGCAACAAACAGTGACCAGCACTAAATTGGACAACAAATCAGAAGTGGCTATCAAAGGAAATTGGAGCATTGTTTCAGTATCTTATCCAGGTTCTGATTATATTAAAATGACTTCTTTTGACATTGCCGACTCTAAATGTTTTGTGGGAAGTAACTGGAATTTTATTTCCAATAATAACAAAGGTGATATGACATTAAAAAGCGCAAATTGCGATCCATTTTCTTCACCAATAACTTGGTACATCAATAAAGACGGAAATTTCGTAATGAAAATCACTAATGGTACTAAAGCTAAAAAAGTACTTGATGGCTATATTTTGACCATCGCTAATCAAACAGCAACTTCATTTCAGTTGATTGATAAAGTAAATGTAGGAGGTCAGATCGTAAATGCAGTATACCAATTTCAAAAAAATTAATAATAAATAATAGGAAACATGAAAAAGATTACAACTTACGTATTAATAGCAACACTTAGTTTGAGCTCATTGTTCAGCAGTTGCAATGCCGTTAAAAATACTAATGATACACAAAGAGGAGCCGGAATTGGCGCTGTAGCTGGAGGTGTTCTTGGAGCAGTTTTAGGTAACAACTTAGGTCACGGTGGAAACGGTGCGTTAGGCGCTGTTCTTGGTGGTGTTCTTGGTGGTGTTGCCGGAGGTGTGATTGGTAACAAAATGGACAAACAAGCCCGCGAAATTCAAACGGCTTTGCCTGGCGCTCAAGTAGAAAGAGTCGGAGAGGGAATCAAATTGACTTTAGGTGAAAATTCTGTTCGTTTTGATACCAATAAATCAACATTAACACCAACTGCAAAAGCCAATTTAGATAAATTAGTACCTGTTTTTCAAAGTTATGCAGATACTGATATTGTAATTTATGGTTATACAGACAATACTGGTGCTGTAGATTTGAATTTAACTTTGTCAGAACAAAGAGCAGCATCCGTAAAAGCCTATTTGGCTTCAAAAGGATTAAATGTAGCTCGTTTCTCTAACAAAGGAATGGGAATCGCAGATCCAGTGGCAACCAATGATACTCCTGAAGGAAGATCTCAAAATCGTCGCGTAGAGTTTGCTATTGTTGCCAATGATAAAATGAAACAAGACGCTCAAAAAGAAGCAGGAAAATAATTCTTAGTTTTTTATACAATCAAAGCGTTCACCAAAAGTGAACGCTTTTTTTA
>CAIWKX010000026.1 GCA_903913315.1 uncultured Bacteroidota bacterium
CTTTTTATTAAGTATTCGCCAGATATTGTTAATGGAGAAGTAATGGGTTTTTATGCCTTTGTAGGCGACATATCATCAATGAAATCATTAGAAAAAGAATTGATTGAAGCTAATGAAAGAATTGAAGAGCAAAACAAACGACTTTTGAACTTATCTAATATTGTTTCTCATAATTTTAAAAACTATGCTCAAGGTTTTTCGGGAATGATACAGTTGCTGGATGGACCTAATTCTGTCGATGAAAAAGAAGAAATTATGGACATCATCAAAAAAACTTCAAGCAACTTTACGAATACCATAAAAAATTTAACTGAAATGGTTCAAGTGCAAAACATGAGTACTATTGAACCCATAGCTATCAATTTATATGACGAAATAGTTAAAGCTATAGCAACATTAAATATTAGAATTAAGAATAATCATGCAACTATCAATAACCATGTTGACAGTAACACTACTATTCTTAGCAATCCTGCCTACATAGAAAGTATTTTGGTTAACTTTCTAACCAATGCCATAAAATATAAACACCTCGACAGAGACCCAATTATTGAATTAAATAGTTATAAAAAAAATAATGAAGTAGTATTGACTATTGCCGACAATGGAATAGGAATTGATTTAGAAAAACACGGCAAAGAACTTTTTGGCATGTATAAAACCTTTCATGGGAATGATGATGCCAATGGCATAGGTTTATATACTACCAAATATCAAGTAGAAACTATGGGTGGACATATTGAAGTGGAAAGTAAAGAAGGTCAAGGCAGTACCTTTATTATTTACTTTAAACATATATAAGTAAAGGTAAATCTTCCACACCACATTGCATTACATTTAGATTTTTTTCTATTTTTGTTATAGAACGAATATTTGGGTTTCAATAGTATAACCCAATACTTTACCAAATTAAATTTAATAACTTTAAAAATAAAATAATGGCACTAATCAATCCACACATTAACTTCAACGGAAACGCCGAAGAGGCATTCACTTTTTACAAATCGGTATTTGGCGGAGAGTTTTCAAAAATCATGCGTTTTAAAGATATAGCCAGTGATGAATTTCCTATACCAGAAAATGAGGCTAATAAAATAATGTATATTGCTTTGCCTATTGGCAACAATGTCTTAATTGCCAACGATGTTCCTAGTTTCTTGGGGCAGGTGAGTGAAAGTGAAAACCGAAGTAAAATTTCAGTGAGTACCGAAAGCAAAGAAGAAGCCGATAGATTATTTTATGGACTTTCAGCCGGAGGCGAAATCGAAGGAGCAATTGGAGACAGTCCTTGGGGGACTTATTTTGGTATGTTTAGAGATAAATATGGTATTGAATGGATCATTAACTTTGATTCTTAATAAAAGGAAATTTAATAGAAGATAACCCAAAAGCAGACAAAAACCATGTCTGCTTTTTTAATTGCTTGGAATTTTTTTTTATATTTGATAAGCGATACCATTTAAAGTACATTATTACTTGAATAGTAGTAATTAAAGTCATTTAAAAAGGACTAACATGGGCAAAGAAAAACAGAATGTTTTTAGATTAGGGGCTACAGAGCATACGACAACAATGATTTCCTATTGGGACAAAGACCTAATTTGTCGCTTTGCCAATTCTGAGCTTGCTGCTTGGTTTGGTAGAAAAAAAGAAGAAATAGTTAATATCATTTCTATTCAAGAATTGTTAGGTTCTTTATATGAAGAACATCTTCCATTCATCAAGGGTGCCTTAGAAGGTGTCAATCAAACTTTTCAAAGGGAAGTTGCTACTCCTTCGGGAGTGAACCGTCATGTGATTTCTAATTATTATCCGCATATAGTTGATGGGAAAGTATTGGGTTTTTATTTAAATAAAAATGATATCACTCATTTGAAATTATTAGAACAAGAATTAATTGTCACTAATAAAAGAATAGATGAACAAAACAAAAGGTTATTGAACTTCTCTAATATTGTATCACATAATTTAAGAAACTATGCGAATAGTTTTATAGGAATGACTCAACTTCTTGATGAACCTAATTCTCCTGAGGAGCAAACGGAAATTCTGGGATACGTTAAAAAGATTTCTTTGAATTTTTCGGATACTATAAAAAATTTAACTGAAATTGTTCATGTACAAAACATGGGCTCTATTGAAATGGTGTCTTTAAATCTATATGAGCAACTAGTAAAAGCGATATCTACAATAAGCATGAAAATTAAAATTAATAAGGGAGTTATCCATAATAATGTTGGTGCCAATACTACTATAATTTGTAATCCTGCTTACATAGAAAGTATTTTGGTTAACTTTCTAACTAATGCTATTAAATATAAACACCTAGACAGAGATCCTATTGTTGAATTAAATTGTTATTCTGAAAATGATGAAGTGGTATTGACTGTTGCCGACAATGGAATGGGTATTGATTTAGAAAAACATGGCAAAGACCTTTTTGGAATGTATAAAACATTTCATGGCAATGAAGATGCTAATGGGATAGGTTTATATACTACCAAATATCAGGTGGAAACCATGGGAGGTCATATTGAAGTGGAAAGTAAAGAAGGTCAAGGTAGTAAATTCATTATTTACTTTAAAATGAAGTGATAAAAAAACAATCCTAAAATTGAATTTACGATTCATTTTTAAAGTATAAGTCTTTCCTTTTTACTATAAAAAAATATTGAAGTCTGTTTCCTAACTGGCTTAATTTCGTCTCTTTAAAAAGTCACTTAATCGTCTCTTAAAACCTGACAACAATCATATAATTTCCGTAAAATTGGTTTACTTTTGTGGCTTCAAAGAATTGTATTAAAAAATAAATATTCTCATGGATAAAAAAGTATTCTCCTTTTTATTTTCAACCCGATTGATGGCAGTATTGTTTCTAACGTTTGCAGCAGCAATGGGCGCAGGAACTTTTATAGAAAGCTACTACAATACCGATACGGCTCGAGTTTGGATATATAACGCAAGGTGGTTTGAAATAATCATGGTGTTCTTTATGATTAATTTTGCTGGTAATATCAAACGTTATAAGTTATATAAGAAAGAAAAATGGGCAACTTTGTTATTGCACCTATCTTTTGTCTTTATCATTTTTGGAGCTTTTATCACTCGTTATATTAGTTATGAAGGCATGATGCCGATTAGAGAAGGTGCTACAACTAACCAAATGTTTTCAGATAAAAATTATTTAACTTTTTATGTGGATGGTCAGCACCAAGGTACCTTAAAGAGGAGAGTTTTTGAGACGCCTATGTTGCTTTCTCCTGCGGTTTATCCACCCTTTGCGAGTAATAATTTTTCTATTTCCGATCATTTTGATGCGACACCTTTTACCATTCGCTACAAAGATTTTATTATGGATGCCAAAGATACTATCAAAGCATCTGCTTCGGGAAGGTATTATTTGAAGATGGTAGAAGCTGGGAGTGGTAAACGAAATGAACATTATCTAAAAGAAGGAGAAATTCAAAATATTCACAACCTTTTATTTGCAGTAAATAAACCAACTAAGGGAGCCATTAATATCACTATTACTAAAGATGGAACTACGATAGAAGCTCCGTTTGAAGGACAGTTTATGCGAATGGCAGATAAGTTGCAAGGCAAAGTCGATAAAGATGCTACACAGCCTTTAATGTTCCGTTCCTTATATAATGTCGGAGGCGCACAGTTTGTTTTTCCAGAGCAACCTATTAAAGGGGTTAAAGATATTGTTTCGGGCAAAAAATACAAATCAAAAACATCTAATGATGCTTTAATCATAACAGTAGAATCAGAAGGAAAGTCGAAAGATGTTACTTTAGTGGGTTCTAAAGGAAATGTCGGTGAATCTCAAATTGTAAAAATAGGTAAATTGGATTATACCTTTTTTTACGGAAGTAAAGTATATACATTGCCCTTCAGTTTGACGCTAAATGATTTTACTGCAAAAAAATATCCAGGTACAGAGAAAAGCTATTCTTCTTTTGAAAGTAAAGTTACCGTTACTGATAAAGGAGTGAAAACGCAAGCGGATATTTATATGAATCATATTTTAGATTATGGCGGCTTTCGTTTTTTTCAATCTTCTTTTGACCCTGACGAAAAAGGAACTATTCTATCCGTAAACCATGATTATTGGGGAACCATGATTACATATATTGGCTATTTTTCATTATTCTTTGCTTTAATGATGATACTTTTTGTGAAAAATACTCGTTTTGCCGATGTGAAAAGAAAATTGAATGAGGTAAAACTTAAAAAATCACAATTGCTCTCATTGCTTTTGGTATTTCTTTCCTTACCTGTTTTTTCACAAATGAAAGCCGATCATAGTTCGAAAGTTAATTATTTGGATTCTATTTTAAAATATAAAGTTCCCGAGGCACAAGCTGAAAAATTTGGACGATTAGTTATTCAAGACGATGGTGGAAGAATGAAACCAATCAATACGTTCTCTTCAGAGCTTTTGAGAAAAGTAAGCAAAAGAGAAAGTTATGAAGGAATGAATTCTGACCAAGTTTTTATTTCGATGTCACAATTTCCTACGGCTTGGTTTGAATTGCCATTGATTTACATCAAAAGTGGTAATGATAGTATCCGTAAAATTATTGGTGTAAAAGCAGAAGATAAGTATGTTACTTTTAGAAGTTTGTTTGATGCAAAAGGGAATTATAAATTAGGACGTTATTTGGACGATGCTTATAAAACAACTAATCCAGATCAGTTTCAAAAAGATTTTATTGAAGTAGATAAAAAAGTCAATTTAATGAATTCGGCTTTGAGCGGAAATATTTTAAAAATATTTCCGGTTCCAAATGATAAGAATAACAAATGGGTTTCTTTTTTAGAAATCAATCAACCTACTGGAAATGATTTGGATCAAATAAAAAATGCATTACCCTATTATTTTGATGCCTTAACCAAAGCTACGGCAAATAAAGATTATACTTTAGCCAATACAATGTTGCTGGGATTGGAGAATTTCCAAAAGAAATACGGAAAAGATGTACGACCATCCGACGACAAAATTTCTTCTGAAATTTTGTTGAACAAATATGATGTATTTAAAAACTTATTTTGGTTGTACATGCTTGCCGGAAGTTTGATGCTTATTATGGTTATTATTAGTATATTCTATACTAAAAAACCTATCCGAGTAATCATCAACCTTTTTCATATAATGGTAGGGGTTTTATTTCTCTTTCACACCATAGGGTTGATTGCCCGTTGGTATGTTTCGGGCCACGCTCCCTGGAGTAACGCTTATGAAAGTATGATTTATGTAGCATGGGCAACGATGTTTTTCACTTTAGCTTTTGATAGAAAATCAAAACTTACTGTAGCTTCTGGAACGTTTGTAGCTTCTATGATTTTAATGATTGCACATTTGAATTGGTTGGATCCAGCGATTGCTAACTTGCAACCGGTTTTAAATTCGTATTGGTTGATGATTCATGTGGCAGTAATCGTGGCTAGTTACGGTCCATTTACTTTAGGAATGGTGCTCGGATTGGTGTCATTGATTTTGATGTTGTTTACCAACGAGAAAAATAAAACGATAATGACGTTGCACATACGCGAAATTACCTATATCAATGAAATGGCGTTGACTATTGGATTAGTGATGCTAACTATTGGGAATTTCCTTGGAGGGCAATGGGCCAATGAGTCTTGGGGACGCTATTGGGGATGGGATCCAAAAGAAACTTGGGCTTTAATTAGTATAATGGTTTATGCTTTTGTAATTCATGCTCGTTTTGTGCCTTCTTTACGTGGTTTGTTCTCGTTTAATTTTATGAGTGTACTTGCTTTTGCCTCGATATTAATGACTTATTTTGGAGTCAACTTCCATTTAACTGGAATGCACTCGTATGCTTCAGGAGAAAAACAAAATGTGATTATTTATCTCTATATTTTTGTCACTTTCATGGTGTTTTCACTATTGGTATACCTTCGTTATCGAAAGATTTTTAAGAAGAAATAAAAACAAAAAGGTTCAACGAGTGTTGAACCTTTTTTTAACGCTTAAATTTTTTACAATTATACTTTCCCTAATGTATATAATTGGTCCATAGTTGGTGTTTTACTACCTCCTGCAGGCTCAAGTGTTATTCCAAATGCTTGAGCATCTTTTGTGCCACTTACTGCAAATATCTTTTTAGCGTTTCCTTTAAAATTTTCTAACAATCCAATACTAGTTGGAGTGAGAGTGGGGCTTAATTGCAACGACCAAATTTGATATTCTTTTCCTTTGGGTGGTTCCGGTAATCCGGAAGCATCTACATAAACCGTTGCTGTTTCTTTATTCCAATAAATTTTTGCGGAAGCATTGGGAGCCACTTTTTGTCCTCCCAAAATAACAACGGTATTTTTTGTATCTCTAATTACCTGCAATGCTGTGGCTGTTTCTTTATTCTTACTTTGTAAATCAACAACTGATTTTTGAAGATTTGATTTTTCTCCTTGTATTGTTGTAATGGTAGTATGGTTTTCTTTTAGTTTGTAATATTGAAATCCAATGCCCAATACCAATACAATAGTGGCCGCCCAATTTAAATAGGGAGTTATTTTTGATTTTGGGTTCATCTCAATTATGTCTTGGTTTTTTAATTCTAATTTAGCCTTTATTTTTTCAAAATTTTCAGCAGAAAGTACTGGTGAAAAACTAGAAGAAAGATTTAAAATCGCTTTTTCAATACTAAGAATCTCTTTGTTTATTATAGGATTAATTTTTGCTAATTCGCTAATTTCTTTAGTTTCACTTTCATTTATTAATCCATAAACATAAAGTTCTAATTTGCCCGAGTTAATCATTTCAGTTGTATCCATTATACTTGTAAATAAGTTCTTAAATCATTTATACAATTTCTGTTTTGTGTTTTAACAGTGCCCAAAGGTATTTCGAGTTCATCGGAGGCTTCTTGTTGGGTGTAACCTTGAAAAAACAATAACTGAATTAGCTGGATGCATTTTGGTTTGAGTTTTTTAACAAATTCATTGATGCCTATTGTATCAATTCTATTGGTTAATTTGTTGCTATCATCCAATAGATGTACGAAATTATCAGTTGAGAGATTTTTTTGACTGTTATTGTATCCTTTAGATCGCAGTTTATCAATTGCCGTATTTCGTGCAATGTTCAACATCCAAGTATAAAGTCTTCCTTTGGAGTCATTATAAGATTCAATGTTTTTCCAAATCTTCACAAATACTTCTTGTAATACGTCTTCGGCATCTTCAGTCTCTTTTAATAGATTGGAAATGACAGAAAACAAACTTTTCGAATACATGTCATACATTATCGTAAAAGCACGTTCCTCGTTTTTGAGGAGTAACGGAATTAATTCTTCTTGTGTCATGGTTTTTGTTTTTTGTTATGAATATATACGAGAGGTTTTTTGTTTTGGTTTTATAAAAATAAATTTTTATTTCCTTTTACACCAATTCCTTCTAGTATTTAACAATTATCTGCTTTTTTATAGCTTCCTAAAAATTTATTTTACTTTTTTTTGAATAAAAAAACCAAACTTCTTTTTTGCTCGTAAATAGTGTAACGAAAAGAAGTAAACCTTAAAAAAGATAATCAGATGAAACAGAAAATTAAAATTATTTTAGGAAGTGCCTTGGGAGTGACCTTTTTGTTATTTGGCGTTTTAGTATTTCATATAGCTACTGCAAAAGCGATAGTGTATGATAATTCGACAATGCAAATTAGCAGAATCGATTTTCAAGAACCATTAGACTCGGTAAAGATGAAAACCATTCATCGTCAATTGAAATCCATACCTGGATTTATTAATGACAGCTATAATTTGGAAACGGGAGTTTTGGTTTATTTTCATGATAATCGAATAGCCGATTCACAAAAGATTTTCAATGCATTAATTCTCAAAGGAAATTATAAAGCCAAACGTTATATAGTACCGAAAGAATTGGCATCCAATAAAGTTTGTCCAATGATGAATGAAGGAAGTATCAGTTATGCTTTTTCTAAAGAAATAAAACGAATTTTCAATTATTAACTTAATATTTACAACTATGAAAAATTTATCTAAAATGGCACTAACTGCTTTATTACTTGGTTCAATGACTTTTGTTGTTTCCTGTAGTAAAAGCAAAAATGACGAAACGACTACTCCTGCAACTCCATCTCTTTATGCTAGATTGGGCGGGACAACAAAAGTTTCAGATCCCAAAAATCCGGGACAAATGATTGAAAAAGGGCGTTTGAGTTATCGTTCAGTGGTTGATACTACTATCACATTGATTGTTAAAGATATAGTAGCAAATAATCCGGGTAATTTTTCGGCACATTTTGCTCCGTTAGTGAGTGAAGTTTCAGCTGGAAATACAACTAATGTAGCTGTATTGAGTAAAAACCTTACTGATTTCTTTTCAGCTAATACTGGAGGTAGTTCAACTAACACTTATTCTGGTAAAAGTATGCATGATGCTCATAATCCAACTACTAATCCTCGAATGGCAATAAAAGCAACGAATGCTAATTATGACAAATTTATTGGATATGTGGGTACTGCAGCAGGGAAGAACGGAGTAACTGACCAGACTATCATTAATGATGTTGTAACAGTATTGGAATCTTTAAGAACACAGGTGGTTCAAGCTCCATAAATCACATAAAGAAAAGACGGTTCTCAAATGAGTTGCATGTTTGGTTTTTTGTTAGGAGTCCAACGATTTATTATTGTTGGACTTTTTTTATCTAACAAAACTTTAATACTTGTTCTTTTTAAGTGAAACAAGAATTTGATTAACTTTATAAAAAATTAGATTATGAAAAAAATATTAATTGTATTTACCGGAATTTGTTTTCTAACGAGTTGCAAAAATGTGGCGCAGAAGATGTCGGAAAGCACAAGTTCACAAACAACAAAAAGTGTTATGGAAAAAGAAACGATTTACCAATTTAAGGTAAAAGATTTAAGTGGGAACGAGTTTGATTTTGCTTCCTTAAAAGGGAAAAAGATATTGGTTGTTAATACAGCATCAAAGTGTGGATTAACACCTCAATATAAAGACTTGGAAGCCCTTTATGAAAAGTATAAAAGCAAAAATTTTGTTATTGTAGGATTTCCGGCCAACAACTTTGCCTCTCAAGAACCAGGAACTGATAAAGAGATTAGTTCATTTTGTCAATTAAATTATGGCGTAACTTTTCCAATGATGAGTAAAGTTTCTGTAAAAGGTTCTGATATGTGTGAGGTCTATAAATTTTTAACTCGAAAAGCTAAGAATGGGTTACAAGATAGTGAAGTAGAATGGAATTTTCAAAAATATTTAATTAATGAAAAAGGAGAATTAGAAAAAGTAATTGCTCCAAGAGTTTTACCAACTGACGCAATGGTCGTTGATTGGATTACAAAATAAAAGAAAGTTTAAGACATAAAAAAAGAGTGATTATTTCACTCTTTTTTATAGGCTATTTTTACCTTAATACTTTAGATTTTCAGGTAAAGGTCTTTCGGCCATGAAAAGGAAATAAAGGCCAACTAATATAAATGGGATACTCAACCATTGTCCAGTTGAAAATAATCCTAAAGAGTTTTCAATTCCACCTTGACTTCCTTTTACAAATTCAACAACAAAACGAACACTCCACAATAGAATTAAAAATACTCCGAATAACAATCCATGTTTTTGTTTTGTTTCTGTTTTCCAATACAGATACATTAGAATAGCAAAAACAAAGATATAGCAGAAAGATTCATATAATTGAGCAGGATGTTTTAAAGGAACTTGAGCTAATAAATCGGCAAATTTAGGATTTGAAACTATGGCGTTATAAGCCGCATCGGGATCACCAATTTTAGTTTTATACATTGCATCTTGAGGGCTATAAAAATCTCTTACAAATTTAATTCCAAAAGTTGTATTAGAAGTTATTTTACCTACAATTTCAGAATTAAAAAAGTTCCCAATTCTAACAAATATAGCACCACAAGCAACAGGAATTACCACACGATCTAATACCCATAGCATTGGTTTTTTTATAACATTTTTGCTATAAAAATAAACGGTTATAATTATAGCTATTGCTGCACCATGGCTTGCTAAACCTGCAAAACCAGTGAATTTAAATTCAGGTTCAAATTTGAAAGGTAATAATATTTCTAAAAGATGATTTCTAAAATATTCCCAATCGTAAAAAAAAACATGACCTAATCTTGCCCCTAATAAAGTTGCCAAAACTGTCCAAATAAAAAGGGTATCAAGTTTTTCTAAAGATTCTTTTTCATTTATAAAAATCTTTTTCATTATGTACCAGCCTAGACCAAATGCTATAACAAACATTAAACTGTAAAACCTTATGGTTAAAAAGCCTAAATGTATTCCTTCTGATGGATTCCAAATCATTTTAAGTAGGGTTTTTATTGTATGATAATTATCAAAAATAGTAATTTTAAATTTATTTAATTTTAAAAATATGTTATTTGTGTGAACATTTTTTTTCGGGTACTGGGTCATAACCGCTTTTTCCCCAAGGATGGCAACTTACAATTCGTTTTACCCCAAGAAAAGTTCCAACAAATATACCATGAATTTTTAAAGCTTTAAGGAAATAACTGGAACAAGTAGGTTGAAAACGACAGGTTGCTGGCGTAAAGGGAGAAATAGCTTCTTGATAAAAGCGAATAATAATCACTAATGGAAAAATTAATATTTTTTTAATAGTTTGCATCAATGTTATATACTGAAAGTAGTACCCTCTTTTCCGTCTTTTAATTGAATACCTAATGCTAATAGTTTATCTCTAATTTCATCGGAAAGAGCCCAGTTTTTGTTTGCCCTAGCTTCATTTCTCATTTTGATTAGCATTTCTACCACTCCTTCTAATTTTTCAGAAGAGTCATATGATGATTTTTCGTTTTTAATTCCTAATACATCAAATATAAAGGCATTTAATGTAGTTTTCAAAACTTGTAAATCGGCCACGGTTATCGTTTCACGTTTGTCATTTAAAACATTTACGAATCGAATTCCTTCAAAAAGATTGGCTATTAAAATAGGAGTGTTAAAATCATCATTCATAGCATTATAGCAATTTTGTCTCCAAGATGCTATATCTATACTGGATGAATCATTAGTTTCGATAGAATCAATTATTGACATACCTTCCATTAATCTGTCAAAACCTTTTTCGGCTGCTAAAATAGCATCATTTGAAAAATCGAGTATGCTTCGATAATGAGCCTGAAGCATAAAAAAACGAGCAACATTAGGTGAAAATGGTTTGCTTAAGAAAGGGCTATCCCCTGTAAATATCTCACCAGGAAGGATATTGTTTCCTGTTGATTTTGCCATTTTTTTACCATTTAAAGTTAGCATATTGGCATGCATCCAATAATTAACAGGACTATTTCCTGTACAAGCTTCATTTTGGGCAATTTCACATTCGTGATGTGGGAATTTTAAATCCATTCCACCACCATGTATATCAAAAGTTTCCCCTAGATATTTGGTACTCATAGCCGTACACTCTAAATGCCAACCGGGAAAGCCAATTCCCCAAGGCGAAGGCCAACGCATTATATGCTCTGGTTCTGCCTTTTTCCAAAGAGCAAAGTCTTGCGTGTTTTTTTTATCAGTTTGTCCTTCAGTATCTCTAGTATTAGCAAGCATGTCTTCAATGTTGCGACCACTTAATTTACCATAATTATGGGTTTCATTAAATTTTACTACATCAAAATAAACCGAGCCATTCGTTACATAAGCATATCCTTTGTCAATGATTTCCTGTACAATTTGAATTTGCTCAATAATATGTCCCGTTGCAGTAGGTTCAATGCTAGGTGGTAAAAAGTTGAATTTATTTAATATATTATGAAAATCTACAGTATAACGTTGAACAATTTCCATTGGCTCTAATTGTTCAACTCGAGCTTTTTTTGCAATTTTATCTTCGCCTTCATCTACATCATCCACAATATGTCCCACATCGGTTATATTTCTAACATAGCGTACTTTATATCCCAAGTGAAGTAGGTATCTGAAAATAACATCAAAACTCATAAAAGTTCTCACATTACCTAAATGTACATTGCTATAAACTGTTGGACCGCAAACATACATTCCAACATTTCCATCATGTATTGGCTTAAAATTTTCTTTTACTCCAGAAAGAGAATTGTATAGTTCTAAATGTTGATTTTTGTAAAGTTGCATATTTTTGTTTTTAACGAATCAAGAAGGAAATTTAAAAATTTGTATCCAATTTTATGTATTCAATAAATTCCTTTTTAGTTGCTTCTTCTTTAAATTTACCGCCAAATTCAGCGGTTACAGTACTACTCTCTATATCTCTAATGCCACGAGAATTTACGCACAAATGTTTCGCATCAATGATGCATGCTACATCGTCAGTGTTTAAAACTTTTTGTAATTCTTTTACAATTTGAATAGTCAATCGTTCCTGTACCTGAGGTCTTTTAGCATAATAATCAACAATTCGATTCATTTTTGATAAACCTACAACAGTTCCTTTTGAAATATATGCCACATGAGCCCTTCCTACAATTGGAAGAAGATGATGTTCGCAGGTAGAATAAACAGTTATGTTTTTTTCTACTAGCATTTCATTGTATTTGTATTTGTTTTCAAATGTTGAAGAACTTGGTTTTTTATTAGGATTTAATCCTCCAAATATTTCTTTAACAAACATCTTGGCAACTCTATTCGGAGTACCTTTTAGACTGTCGTCCATTAAGTCCATTCCAAGAGTTGTTAAAATATCCTCCACATTTTTTTTTATAAGTTCAATTTTTTCGTCATCGGTTTTGTCAAAAGCATCTTTTCTCAAAGGTGTTTGGTCACTTGAAGCGAAATGATTGTGTCCTACTTCATCAGTAAAATCTTCGTTATTAGTCATTTTTTGATAAGAAATTTTTTAGCAAATTTTAATTGCAAAGATAAATATTATTAAATAACTATATACCGTTGTAAATTTAATTTTAAAAAATAGAAATTTTAAGATAAATTTACGTTAAATATTAGTACATTTCGCTCCTTAAAATTTTCTTTATGATTAAAAAGTACCTTTTCTTATCTGTGTTAAGTTGTCTGTTTATTAATGTATTACATTCTCAAAATTTACTAGTAAATGGGGATTTTGAGTCGGGAGGTAATGGAGTTGGCTTTAGTTTAAATGGTGCGGGATATAATTTAATAACAACTCCGTTTTCAGGAACTACAAATGCAGGTGATTATGCTTTTACAACCAATCCTCAACCTATGAATACTGCTTTTTTCATTTCAAGTGGAGATCATACCACTGGAACTGGAAATATGATGGTGATTGATGGTGACGCAACGGGAGGGTCTCAGCGTTTTTGGAGAGCAGGTAATACTGGTGGTGGAGTTTGTAGTTTGACTATTGGAGCAACTTATACTTTTAGCTATTGGATAAAATCAGTGTCTACTTCAGTTACAAACGTTGCTTCCCAAGCTGATATTGGAATTCAGTTTAATAATGCGAATACTATTTCTTTGGTTTCTGGAGCGACTTTAGCCCCTTTGCCAGCTGCTGGATGGCAAAAAGTGGTTTACACTTTTAAACCAACAAGCTCTTGTGTTAATATTGAATTATGGAATAATAATACGAATGCCGTTGGAAATGATTTTGCTGTTGATGATTTTTCGTTATTAGCACCACCAGTGCCATTAGCATTATCTTATTCAGTTCAGAATACATTTTGCCCAAGTTCAAATGATGGTACTATTGTAGGTTATGCTTCTGGAGGTACATCCCCCTATACCTATTCCATTTCAGGAATTGTTTTACCATCCAATACAACTGGGATATTTAGCAACTTGCCAGCTGGAAATTATAGTATTTCAGTAACTGATGGAACATCAACTACCGTTACTCAAAGTGGAATTATAGTTACCAATCCATCAAATCCGTTGATTGTATCTTCTAATACTACTATTTGTTCTGGAGGAAATACAACATTATCAGCTACCGGAGGTACTACTTATGCTTGGACTGCATCTCCGGCAGATCCATCTTTGACAATGCCTAATAGTGCTACTCCTACTGTAAGCCCTGTAGTAAATACAACTTATACTGTTTCTTCGTCAATTTCAACCACTAAAAATTTAGTCTATAATGGTGATTTTTCGCAAGGTAATAGTGGTTTTGCCACCGATTATCAGTATTTAGTTAGTGCTCCTGTAGCTGGACTTCAAAAAGCTTATGGAATTACGGCCAATCCTAGTACTTGGTTCTCTGCATTTTCTAGTTGTGGAGATCATACCTCTGGAACAGGAAATATGATGGTTATCGATGGCTCTACGTCTAATGCAGGAAATGATAAAATCTGGTCACAAACTATTCCTGTTACAGCTGGTCAGAATTATACATTTAGTTATTGGGTTCAATCTGTGACTAATACTAATGCAGCTTCAATAAATGCAAAAATTAATGGAGTTTCATTAGGTTTAGGAGCTGCACCAATTGTATCTACCTGTGGAAATTGGACTCAATATACTTATACTTGGAATTCAGGGGCAAGTACTACCGCACAAATTAACTTGTATGACACTAATGTAATAGCATCAGGTAATGACTTTGCTTTGGATGATATCTCATTTACAACAGTTACTAACTGTACAGTAACTAAATCAGTTGTAGTAAATGTGACTTCTTTAAGTATAAGTGTTCCTACTAATCAAGTGGTATGCAATGGAACTTTAATTCCTTCTTTAGCTTTTACAAGTAATCAAGTTGGGACGACTTTTTCATGGACAAATAGCAATCCGTTATTACCTATTGGTAGTGCTGGAACTGGGAATATTACTAATTTATTGGCAACTAATTCTACTTCTAGCCCCATTGTTGCAACCATAACGGTTACAGGCTCTTTAAGTGGATGTTCAAATGTTGTTAAAAATTTTACGATAACAATAAATCCAACGCCAAACGTTGTTGTTAACAATATTGAAAAATGCACGGGCGATCTTTCACCTGCCACAATGACTGCAACTCCATCAATACCAGGGACCTATACGTATGTTTGGACAGTTCCATCAGGAGCAAGCCCTGGGAATGTAGCTAGTTTTACAGCAACTGTAGCAGGAAATTATACAGTAACTATTACCAATACTTCAACGGGTTGTGTAAGCTCACCAGCAGCTGGAACTTTTACTTTTTTAACTAATTGTTGCCCTAATAGTATAACAGTTCCTTCTCCAGCTACACTTTGTGATAATACTAGTTGTGCTACTTTGACAGCATCTTATATAGATGTAAAAGATACATCTTCATATACAGTAGGTTCAATTCCTTTTGTATATGTTGATATAAATACATTAGGAAATGCGCCATCAACATTATGTTCACAAGACGATGCATTATCTACACCTATTAATCTTCCTTTCAAATTCAGTTTCTATGGAATTTGTTATAATATAGCTCAAATTAGTACAAATGTTTCATTACAGTTTTCATTAACTGTTCCTGCCGGACCCTATTGTCAAGCAGCAAGTTACCCATGGCAAATAACTAGCACAATTCCTGCTTTAGCCCAAGGAACAGCGGCTTATAGGAATTCTATTTATTTTCCAATGCAAGATGTTGATTTAACAAATCCACTTGCTGGAACAGGAAATGCTTCTCCTTCCACAGTATCATTACAATATGTTGTTACGGGGACAGCTCCTTGTAGACGACTTATTGTTCAAGCTAAAGATATGGGTTTATTTTCATGTAATCAAACTATTGGACTACAAGAAAGTCAATTAATTTTGTATGAAGGAACTAATATTATTGATGTCTTTGTAAAAAACAGAACATCGTGCACAAGTTGGAATAGTGGAAATGGAGTTATTGGAATTCAAAATAATACTGGAGTTTTAGGGCTTGCAGCACCAGGTAGAAATTCTGGTCCTTGGACAACGACAAATGAGGCATGGCGTTTTACTCCAGCAGGAACTTCATTGACTTCATTTCAATGGATGCAGGGAGCTACTGTTTTAGGTTCAACGCCTTCAATATCTGTTTGTCCTACCGCAACAACAACTTATACTGCTCAAGCAACCTACAATGTTTGTGGAGTTACAAGAACCGTAACACAACCAGTAACCGTTGAGGTCGATCCAGATGATACTCAATCTCCTAATAATTTAACACAATGTGCACCAAATAATGTTTTTAATTTAACGGTAAATGAACCGGTAGTTGTTGGTGCTTTACCTGCAGGAAGCTATGATATTGCTTATTATACTTCTCAGTCTGATGCTCAAAATGGAATTAATCCAATTTCAACTCCAACTGCTTATGTTAGTAATGGTCAAACCATTTATATGGGATTACAAAGTACTAATAATATCTGTGTTCGAGTTAAACCTTTTAACTTAATTTTGAACCCTTGTGGTACCTGCCCAACAATTACCGCGCCTTCAGCTAATCAAACTTTATGTATGGGGGCTAATCCTGCAGCTTTTTCTGTTACAACAACTTTTACAGGAGCTAATGCCATTTCGTATGTTTACTTTACAACTCCACAAGCAGGTAGTAATATGTATACTGGAGGCATTCCTCTAGGAAATGCTACTCCAAATGCTGGTGGTATTGCTTCTTATGATGCACCAATTTTAGGTAGTGCTGGTTCGCTTCCAAATGTAACGGGTACATATTATGTATATGCAATTGCTAATCCAGCGCCGGCAGATGTTACTTGTAGGCCTTACCAATTAATTCAAGTCATTGTTAATCCAATACTCTCTCCAACTATTTCTTGTGGCGCTTCAACTACAAATTCAGTAACGTTCAATTGGGTAGCTGTAACAGGAGCTACTTCTTATACAGCAACGTATACAATTAATTCAGGAACACCAACAGCTGTTACTACTATTGGAAATGTAACTAATTATAATGTTTTAAGTTTGAATCCTAATGATAATGTTTGTATTACTATTATGCCTGTTGGTGGTGCAGGGACCTGTTTTGCTAGCACAACTTTATGTTGTATAGCTAATGGATGCCCAGCGTTGCCAGTAACGGTAAATAGTCCAACAGTTTGTCAGGGCGCAAGTGCTACCGTAACTGCTACACCTGGAGTTGTTGGAACCTACAGTTATGCATGGACGGTTCCATCAGGAGCTAATCCAGGCAATGTAGCTTCCTTTACAACAACTATTGCAGGAAGTTATTCCGTAATCATTACCAATACAGCAACCGGATGTGTAAGTTCAAGTGCTTCAGGAACTGTTACGATTAATCCATTACCAACAGTAACGGTCAACAGTCCTTCAGTTTGTCAAGGAGCAAGTGCTACAGTAACTGCTACACCAGGA
>CAIWKX010000027.1 GCA_903913315.1 uncultured Bacteroidota bacterium
ATTAAAAGTTCAGTAGGAGCAAAACCTATAGAAATGTTTGGATTTATTAAACATGAAATCAAACTAATTGACAAATGCATGGAAACATTCTTCAACTATTTAGAACCAAAAGTAACCTGGCAAGAGCGAAATCCATTCAAAAATTAGCAGAGTCATAGCCATTTTTTGCATTTCCTAAACTTCTACGAAAGCAGCCTCATTAGGATTACTTTTTTTATAAAGGAATAGAATTCAGTCAATAAAAAATCGCGTATCCAATCCACACCAACCTACAACCTACAGCCTCCAACCCACAACCTACAGCCCACAACCCACACCCTACAACCTACAACCTACAGCCTACAACCTCCAACCTACAGCCTCCAACTATTTCATACCATCAATCTCCTCCTGCACTATTCCCCAATCATCTAATAATTTGTCCAATTCTTGTTTTTTCTTGTTGTAGGCCATAAAAAAAGAAGCATCTTCAATGTGTTTATCATAATTGGAAGCGAGCGCTTTATCGTCGTGTTGAATATCAATTTCGAGCTGTTTGATTTGACTTTCTATTTTGCTTAGACGGTTTTGAAGCGATTTACTTTTCTTTTGATCCTCATAGGACACTTTATTAGTTTCTTTAGGAGCTTCTCTCTTCTCAATATCTTTCTTCTCCACTTCGCGCATGTTTTCCATGTTGCGTTGCTCTAAGAAGTAATTGATATCCCCCAAATATTCTTTAATTTTTTGATCTTTAAATTCATAGACAATATTGGACATGCCTTGAAGAAAATCCCTGTCATGAGAAACCAAAAGCAGAGTGCCTTCGTATTTTTGAAGCGCAGCTTTGAGGACATTCTTCGATTTTATATCCAAGTGATTGGTAGGCTCATCCATCACCAAAACATTGATTGGCTGCAGTAATAATTTGCAAAGAGCCAAACGATTTCTTTCGCCCCCCGAAAGTACTTTTACTTTTTTTTCCACATCATCACCTCTAAAAAGGAAGGAACCTAACATGTCTCGAACTTTACTCCTGTTGGTATCAGTCGCAGCATTTTCCATTGTTTCCAGCAAGGTGATTTCACCATCTAAATATTCCGCTTGGTTTTGTGCAAAATAACCTACTTGAACGTTGTGTCCTAATTTTATAGTACCTCCATATTCAAATTCATTTACAATAGCTTTGATAAAGGTGGATTTCCCTTGACCATTTTGACCTACAAAGGCAATTTTACTACCCCGCTCCACCAAAAGTGAAATATCCTTTAAAATTACTTTGTCCCCATAAGCTTTAGAAACCTCTTCGGCCTCAATTACAACTTTCCCTGGTACTTTTGATACCGGAAAGGAGATATTCATCACCGAATTATCATCTTCATCTACTTCAATACGCTCCACTTTATCCAACTTTTTAATTAAGGATTGTGCCATGGAAGCTTTGGAAGCTTTGGCACGGAATTTCTCAATTAACTTCTCGGTTTCTTCAATTTTCTTAGCCTGATTTTTTTGAGTAGCCAATTGCTTTTCACGAATTTCATGACGCAATTCTAAATACTCAGAATAGGGTTTATTGAAATCATAAGCTTTCCCCAGTGAAATTTCAATAGTTCTATTGGTCACATTATCTAAAAACATTTTATCGTGTGAAACAATTACTACTACCCCAGGGAAATTTCTCAAAAATCCTTCCAACCATATTATACTTTCAATATCCAAGTGATTCGTGGGCTCATCCAGCAGTAAAATATCATTGGATTGCAATAATAATTTGGCCAATTCGATACGCATTCTCCATCCACCAGAAAAAGTTTCGGTTTGATCGTTAAACACTTCTCTTTTGAAACCCAGTCCCAACAAAATTTTTTCGGTATCTCCTACGTAATTATAGCCACCATGAAGTTCAAAACGGTGGGTGTATTCCGATAAATCTTCGATGATTTGCGTATATTCTTCACTTTCATAATCGGTTCTAGTAATTAACTGATGATTGATTTCCTCAAGCTTCTTCTCAATTTCTTTGATTTCAGTAAAGGCTTGGTAGGCTTCTTCCAAAACAGTTCGTCCTTGTTCAAAATCAATATCTTGACGAAGAAAACCCATTCGAACTTCTTTTTCAGTAGCAATTTGACCAGAATCGGGTTTGAAATCACCAGCAAGAATTTTAAGCATAGTTGATTTACCTGCTCCATTTTTCCCAACAAGCCCTACTCTATCACCAGAACCAAGACGAAATGTTACTTCTTCAAAAAGATAAGAACCACCAAAAGAAACCGATAAATTGTGAATGTTAAGCATAATTATTGTGACAATTGTTACATTAAAAACTTCCTTAAATACTACCTTTGCACACCCAAGGTCATAAGACTGAATGGAACAAAGCTAAATTTTTTGCAAATGTTAAAAAAAGGAACCGTAATAAATAGTATTTTAACAGGAAGTTGTCCTAAATGTCAAGAAGAAAGCATGTATGTGGAAAAAAACCCTTACAAATTGAATACTATTTATAAAATGCATGACACTTGCAGCCATTGTCATACCCAATATAAAATTGAACCATCCTTTTTCTATGGAGCCATGTATGTTAGTTATGGCGTTACTGTTGCAATTGGTGTAGCCGTTTTTGTAATCTTAAATTTAATTATGCAATTAAACGTAACCGCTACTTTTATTGGAATTATCGTTGCAATACTAGCCCTAATGCCCGTTACCGCACGAGTATCAAGAAATATTTACATCAATTTATTTATCCATTTTGATAAAAACTGGAAACAAAATTCTTAATCCTTTTGATGTCAATTTGCTGATCCAAAGGCGTTTGATTTTCAATATGATTGAACAACTCATTTGCCATTTCAGGAGCAAGCATTACTCCTCTTGTACCAAGTCCATTCAATACATGTACGTTTTTGTGTATCGGATGAGTACCTACAAGCGGTCTTCTGTCTTTAACTGTCGGTCTTACTCCAGCATAATGCTCCATAATTTCAAAATCACATTTTACTAGTTCTTTCAAATGGTCGGTGAGTTCTTTCTTAGCAGCTTCAGTGGGAAGGTTAGTTTTATCCTCCCAGTTATAGGTAGCCCCAACTTTATAATAATCATTTCCAATAGGCATTACAAAAACAGCTGATTTCACAATCACATCTAACTTCAAATTCGGGGCTTTAATAAGCAGTAATTCTCCTTTCGTTCCATCTAGTGGTAATTTACTAAAAAAAGGGTTTAAAAGCATTCCAAATCCCTCTGCGAAGACTATATGCTTTGCTTTGATGTCTTTATATTGCACCGAATCAGAATGCAGTAGTAATTGGGAATAATCAAAGGTTTCTTCTTGATATTTATGCTCCTGAATTAAAAATGATTGGTAGGCACTCAGCAAAAGAGGTGTATCTACATATCCAGAAAACAAAACTTCTCCAAAATTAAAAGGGGAAGGAATGGCATCCCATTTTTTAGTTATTAATTCTGTGGATAAAAAAGAGGAAAGATTTGGCTTATCCGAAGCGGTAAACCAATTATTTTGTTCTTCTGCTGAATAAAATTTTCGTAAAAGAGGCAATTTGTAATTTAACTTGACCCCAAGTTTTGATTCAAGAGCAGCATAGAAAGGATAAACTAAATCAAGCTGTTCTTTGGCATGCCATACTTCACTAAAACGTTTCAAGATAACAGGATTATAAAGACCCCCTGCTATCTTAGAAGAATTTTGAGATTCATTATTAAAAACAAAAAAGCTTTTTTGGTTTTGAAGTGCCATTTCAGAAAAAGCAATTCCAGCCAGACCAGAACCCACAATGATATAATCCAACATTACAAATAGTATTAAATAAAAAAAACTCCTACCAAAGGTAAGAGTTTTTATAGTATTTGAAAACTTAAATTAATAGTTCCACATGTCTTGCTCGAAGTTACGAATCTTTTCTTTAATTCGCTCCGATTCTAATAACTGCATCTGCGCATTATCTTTCATGTACTTCTCGATCGTTCTGTCGCCATAAACATTTTCCTCTTTATAGATAACGCCACTAAAACGACGCGCATTCAGGAGATGATCAAAGGTAATGGGCATGGCAGAATTCTTATCATTAAAAGCCTTGGCTTCATGCAGAATGTTACGAATGCTTGGAAAATAAATCCAAAACAATTCAATCGCATCGGTATTTCCTTTTGCCTTATCTCTAGCCTCAGTAGCCATTGGACAAATGGCCAACAATCGATACTTCAATTCACTTTGACGTTTATCAAAATACCAATAGCCTTTAATTCTATAACCCGATACATCAGCAGCAGAAATCTCAGTTTCATTGATAAATTGTTTATCTAAAACTTTTCTTCCAGATTTATAACCTTCCACATCGGTATTAAATTCATCAATACCCGCTGGAATTGTGTCTTTATACTTAAACACAGATTCCATATCTTTCAATGTTTTTTTGGTATTGAAATAATCATCACCATATACTTCGGTGATTTTTCCACTTTTTATTCCATCTAAAAGAACTTGAAACAAAGAACGTCTATCTTTACCAACAAAGGCAGTATCAACAGGATAATACATCGGAAAATTAATTCTCTCATCAAGATCAATCAATTCCCAAGTGGTTTTTCCCATCAATATATCTCTATCATGCACATAACCATAAGGAAGTGGTTTGTCATTATCAGATTCCAATTGTGCTGCTGTTTTCTTTCCAATTTCTGCTGGAGTTTTTGCATTCAACAAATTAGATTGGGCATTGGACGCAAAACTTCCAATAACACCTAAAACAACTAATAAAAAGTTTTTCAATTTCATAATTTAGTATTTTATTTAAGATAGAGATATACGTTATAACGTCTAACTTAAATTTTTATTGTATTTCGAAAATAGCAGGTGAAGCTGTTTTCGTTTGAATACCATTACCATCTCCAATGATTTTGGTTTTCACATCAGATATTGTAATTTGATCTCCTTTAGTAGCTCTTCCTAAAGCAGCTGCACATTTAGCATCAATTTTATCTCCATTTACAACAATAGATGCTTGCCCAGGTACTTTTAATACAAATTGAGTTACTTGGAATTTTAAATCATATAAGAAATCAGGTAATACAGCTGTAATTGTGGATGATTGTAAACGAGATTTCGCTCCTTTTTGACTTCCAGGAGTTCCTCCAATAGCCGCTTGAGGTGCAGGAATCCCTTTAATTCTAAATGTTTTTTTATCAGCTACTGTTTTACCATCTGACATTTTCCCCGTAACAGAAACGGTTACACTTTCACCAGAGGCAGGATTCAAGTTATAAGCTCCAGGTTTTCCAGCCTTTGTAAGACCCGGCGCAGAAGCAGTAACGTTATTATCACCAATACCTGCAAATGAAATAGTCATTGGGTTCGGTAACCCTCTATACACTACATTCATTTTATCAGCAGAAATATTAGCTGAGTTCGGACGAGGAATTACAACATATTTACCTTCAAATTTTAAAGGCACTGATTTTCCGTCTTCCATAAAGGTAAACTGTCCATTAATGTTTTGTTCTCCTATTGAACCAGCAGTCATAGAAATAACAGCTTGTCCATTTTCAATCTTTCCAGGACCCTGAAATGACGTTGGTTTAGTATTTTCATCATATCTTCCCAAAACAACCTTACCTTTTACAGCTTCACCTTGGAAATAAGCACTTTTTTCTAAAACCACCAACGCAGTATAGTTTTTCATAGAAGCAGCACTAACAGCAGCTCCACCTAATAAAGCATTGTAAGTATCAAATTCCGCTTTTTTAACGTCATTTTGCCAAGCAGTTAATTTGGCTAAAGAAGCAATAGCAGGAAAATGCGCAAAATGATATTCTAAGAATTTTTTTGTAATACCTTCGTGATCTTTGATGTCAGCTGTATTAAATCTAACCTCTAAATCTTTAATTAAAGGAGTCAATTTTGAAGCTAAAGAAGGCTCACTAGCCGCTGCCGCTTTCATATCAGCAACATATTTATTTATAGCAGCTACAATAGCCGTTCCTTTTGCAGAATAACCATCACCAGCAAACCAAGTGTCATCAATACGAGGCCCTTTATCCATTGCCTCATAAGGCAATTTACCTGATTCTTTATCTACTTCTACACCAAATTTGGCATCCGCTTTTAATGTTTCAACATAATCATAAAATCCCTTAGAAACTGCTGCAATTTTATCAGCAGCTTTTTTAGCAGGACCATACAAACCAGCATTTTCAGTTCCTTTTTGATCGATTGCGTCTAAAAGTTTTTTATTATTTGTTATTGAAGCAGTATTAGAACTATCAAATTTTTCATTCATTAATCCAAATGCCGATAACACTTCTTTTGACATATTCAATGCCAACATTGCGATGAAAACCAAGTACATCAGGTTAATCATCTTCTGTCTAGGGGTTAATTTTCCTCCTGCCATTTCTAATTAGTTTTAATTGTTAATTTATAAAAATATAGTTTAAAACTAATTATCCTTTGTTATTCATTGCAGAAAGCATTCCACCATATACATTGTTCAATGTAGATAAGTTAGAAGTTAAAGACTGCATTTGGTCTTTTAATTTTAAGTTGTTTTCAGCAACTTCATTGTTTATTTGTGCATTTCTTTCAGCGCTTTGTAATTGAGCTTGGTACAGACCATTTAAAGCTTCCATTTGACTAGCAGCTTTACCCATTTCTTCAGCATATTTCTTTTGTCCTGCCATAGCATCAACCGTTGGAGATATACTTTTTGCAGCTCCTTCAAAGTTTTTAATACTATTTCCTAAACTAGACATCAACTCTCCGTCAATTTTAGCTTCTTTCAACATTGCATCTAATTTTTGAGATAACAATCCTTGAGCATCTTTAGCCTCTTCTTTTTTAGGTTTATCTTTAGCTTGACCACCAGCCAATTCCGGGTATACTAACGACCAATCCAATTCATGATCTACAGGTTCAAATGCCGACAGCGCAAAGATAAAAGCTTCTGTAATAAGACCCACTTTCAATAGGATACTCGCACCTGGTAAGTGTTCGATTTTAAAAAGTGCTCCTACAATTACAACGGCAGCTCCCATACCGTAAGTGAAGTTCATTGTTTTTTTGCTTAAAATTGCCATAATAATAAATAATTTTTAGTTAGTTAAGTTTTAATATAATTAAGTTAGTTAAATACAATATTAGATTTTTCCAGGTTTTTTTCCTGTAGTCTGAGTTCCCATATAATCTTGAACTGTTCTAAAGCCAATATAACTTCTTGCAGTATCTTGATATTCGAAATCTCTAGTCCCAACTTGCAAGAAGTAAGAAACATCTTTCCATGACCCTCCTCTAACTACTTTACGTTTATTAGAAGTATCAGGTACATTTGGATTCATGGTAGAAACATATTCATAAGCAGACGCATCATAAGAAGAATCCGTCCACTCCGCTACGTTTCCTGACATATTATATAGGTTATAGCCATTAGGTTGGTACGATTTTGCCTCAACAGTATACAAGGCTTGATCGGCAGCATAATCTCCTCTACTTGGTTTGAAGTTAGCCATAAAACAGCCTCTATCATTTTTAGTATAAGGACCTCCCCATGGATAATTACCAGACTGTAGACCTCCACGAGCCGCATATTCCCATTCAGCTTCTGTTGGCAAACGGAAAGAGTTAATCAAATCTCTTCCTTTTTTCTTTTTAACATAAATATTTTTATTCAAAGTTCTCCAAGCACAAAAAGCTTTTGCTTGTTTCCAGTTCACTCCAACTACAGGATAATCCCCATAAGCTTGATGCCAAAAATAATCATTGTGCATCGGCTCATTATAAGAATAAGCGAAATCTTTAATCCAAACTGTGGTATCTGGATAAACTTTAGTGTTTTCAGTCTTAATAAACTTACTTCGTTTACCTACTTTAGCTTTAGCCGCAGCTTGAATGTCCATCCAAGAATAGTGGAATTTTAATTTATCGACATCAATAGTTCGCAATCCATTAAATGATTCAGCTACCGGAAGATACATAGTATCCATTACTTCAGTATAATACTCATCCGGGTATTTGTTAGTATCTGTAATTAATTTTACTTTTCTATTCAATCTTCTACCAGCATAAGGGTCATCAGCCGTACCTACACTATAATAGTTCTCATACATATATTTAGCATAAGGAGTCATTTTAGCTGGATCTTGATCATTAAATGCAAAATCCCCTATACTTCCTCCACCTTTTCCGCCTTTTCCTGAACCAGCTTTCGTACCAGTTTCATCAGCCAATATAGCCAAACGAACTCTAATAATAGAATCTTTAACCCATTCAACGAATTGACGGTATTCACTATTAGTAATTTCAGTCTCATCCATATAGAATGATCTAACAGTAACTGTTTTAGTAGGTGCATCTTGAACGTTAGCTAAATCATCATCTGATTTACCCATGATAAACGCGCCACCAGGAACTAAAGTCATTCCGTATGGTTTCTCTGGATGCCATTTTTTTCCTTTTACTCCAACCAATTCGCCTTTGTCGCTAGACTTTCCACAGCTCACTAATAGAGTTAAAACAGATGCAAATGCAATGAACTTCTTCATATAAGTTTGGGTTAATTATGTATTCTTAATTTAAGGGCGTAAACCTATCTATTATTTTTTAAATAAACAATTAATTATATCTTAAAATTTCGATTTACCGACCAAAAATACAATTAAATATCGTTTTTCAAAATAAAATAGTCGATAAAACGCAAATTTATACGATTACGTACTTTTTTTATTGATTTTAATATCATTTATCTTACAATTATAAACAAATTAATGTTTTCGTAAGATTTTTTTATTATTTTATTATTTACAATATACTCTTTCTTTGTGCCTTCCACCAGCGTTCAGGCAACTCCTGATTACAAGCAGCCAAGTAGTCATCATGAGTACATGGTAATAACGTATTCTTTTTTAATTTATTGTGTGTGTTGGAAAAAAAAGGAATTTCTATCCACCATCGATCCGTTTTATCGCTTTTAAAAAACACAATGTCTTCATCTTCAAAAGGAACGGTATATTTAATATAATTTTCTTTACTCCCAAAAGGATATTCATTAGAACGATAATGGATACCCTCTATGAAATACCATACAATTTGAGCAATCAAAACAGCTTCTTGTTTCGAATTATTGTAATTGAAAATACCTAATGAGGAAACTTTATCACTAATCCCCGAATAGCGAGATAAGGCACAGATTTCTTTTCCACTAAACCCATTGGGTTGAAAATTAAGGAAATTTCCAGAATCCGAAGATTTTACAGACGACAAATCCAAGCTTACTAAATCCGCATCTCTAAAAACTGGCTCCGCTATCGAAATAGCATTGCATACTTCACCAAGTCGGTAAGCATCAAAAAATAATTTATCTATTAAATCTACCTCTTCTTGCGAATTATAATAGGTTTGATAACCAATATTACTAAAATTAAAAAGATTATTGGGCTCCTCAACAATTATTTTAGACAAGTAGGATTCTGACGAAATAGAACCTTCTTCTTTTCCAAAATCAAATTTATGATCAATAGAAACCAAGTTCACCATTTGCTCTAAATCGTCATATCCACGATAAATGGCATAAGTCAAATCTTGTGACCCTCCTATAATAATAGGTATAATTTTATTCTTTAATAATTTCGAAACTACTTTTTGAACAGCAAAATAAGTATCCTCAGATGAGTTTCCAGGAAAAATATCACCTAAATCAGCTATCGTTTTACTCCAGTTACCTGGAAAAAGACTATAGAATTGCTTTCTGATAGGAGATAAATCCAAATCATTACATTCAGCTAGTCCACCTCGGTTTTCCAAAACACCAAAAATAGCAATATCAACTTTTGTTATATCTGGAAAATCATGTTCACTGTGAAATACAACTTTACTCGACAAATGTTGAGAAGACAATCGTTTGATGTCAATAATTAAATCGGTATCTATTGGGGCAAGAAAATCAAATTCCATTGCTTATTTCTTTTTTGGTGTTGTTTTCTTTACAGGGGTTTTCTTTGCAGATGTCTTTTTCGCTGGTGTTTTCTTTTCAATCATTTCTTGAACTTGCTCCAAAGTCAATTTAGACGCATCAACCTCTTTACTCAATTCAATTTTGATTTTACCTTTCGTGATTTCTGATCTTCCCCAACGTGCTTTCTGAACTAAAATTCCTTCTGCTACCCAATTATGAATTATTTTATCAATGTCTTTCTGTTGCTTTTCTTCAATCAATTCTTTAATATCAGACTGTGATAAGTGATCAAAATTGTATTTTTTGTTCACATTAATAAATATTCCATTCCATTTTAAGAAGGGACCAAAACGACCCACTCCTTTTTGAACTGGCAGATTATCATACGTTCCTATAGGTGCATCCGCTTGCTGCTTTTCATCAATTAATCCTTGAGCAATTTCCATAGTTGCATCCATAGGATCCATCCCCTTTGGCAAAGAAATAAACTGAGCTCCAAATTTTACATAAGGCCCAAAACGCCCATTATTAACCTCTATTTCTTCTCCTTTATAAATACCCAATTGCTTTGGAAGCAAAAATAAATTCAAGACTTCTTCCAAAGTAATATTTCCAATATTTTGATCTTGACGTAAACTTGCAAATTGCTTGTTCTCGTCATCGGCACTTCCAATTTGCGCCATAGCGCCATATTTTCCTAAACGAACCGATACTGGCTTTCCTGACTCTGGATGAATGCCAAGAATTCGTTCCCCACTTTCTCGATCTGCATTTTGCTCAACATCTACCACATTCGGATGAAAGTGCGAATAAAAATCGTTCATCATTTTTGCCCAATCTACATTTCCTTCCGCAATTTCATCGAAATCTTGCTCGACTTTGGCAGTAAAATTATAATCCAAAATGGTTTCAAAGTTTTTAACCAAGAAATCATTCACAATAATTCCGATATCTGTGGGAACTAATTTTCCTTTATCAGAACCGACATTCTCAGTTAAAACTTGCGATTTAACTTCCGAATTCTTTAAAACTATTTGGTTGTATTTTCGTTCTTGTCCTTCAAAACTTCCTTTTTCAACATAGGTTCTAGCAATAATAGTGGAGATGGTTGGCGCATACGTCGAAGGACGTCCAATTCCCAACTCCTCCAATTTCTTAACTAAAGAAGCCTCTGTATAACGGCTAGGGGGACGAGAAAATCGTTCCGTTGCGGTAATATAATTGTTGGTCAACTTTTCGTTTATTCTCAAAGCGGGCAACATACCTTCTTGTTCTTCATCGTCATCATCACTTCCTTCAAGATACACCTTTAAGAAACCTTCAAATTTGATTACTTCGCCCGTTGCAGAGAAAGTTTCACTATAATTATTAGCTTCAATTTTCACATTGGTTCTTTCCAATTCAGCATCGCTCATTTGAGAAGCCAAGGTTCTTTTCCAAATCAACTCATACAGCCTTGCTTGATCTCTTTCCACATTTACAGTATGTCGAGACATATCGGTAGGACGAATCGCTTCATGCGCCTCTTGTGCTCCTTTAGATTTAGTATTAAAGCTTCTTGGCTTGGAAAATTCCTTTCCGTAATAACTTGTTATTTCTGCTTGAGCTGCTCCCATTGCTTCTTGCGAAAGATTGACACTATCCGTTCTCATATAAGTGATGAGTCCGGCCTCATACAACCGTTGAGCTATTTGCATGGTAATTCCAACAGGCAAATACAATTTTCTAGCAGCCTCTTGTTGCAAAGTAGAGGTTGTAAAAGGTGCTGCTGGTGATTTTTTGGTCGGTTTGGTTTCTAAATCCCCAACTTTATAGGTAGAACCAATATTTTTAGTCAAGAAATCTTCTGCCTCTTTTTTAGTTGCAAAGTTCTTTGGTAATTTAGCTTTGAATGTTCTCCCTGCTTCATTAGTAAATTCTGCAGTAATACTATAGGAGGCATCTGCATTGAAATCTTGAATTTCACGCTCTCTTTCCACAATCAATCGAACAGAAACCGATTGCACACGACCTGCCGACAATCCGCCTTTTACTTTTTTCCAAAGTACTGGAGATAATTCATAACCCACTAATCTATCTAAAACTCTTCGAGCTTGTTGCGCATTGACTAAATTATAATCAATACTTCGAGGATTTTCGATTGCTTTTTGAATAGCGGTTTTAGTAATTTCGTGAAAAACGATTCGTTTAGTTTTCTTTGGATCTAGTTTTAATTCTTCCGATAAATGCCAAGAAATAGCTTCTCCCTCGCGGTCCTCATCGGAAGCCAACCATACCATTTCGGCATTTTTAGCTAATCCTTTAAGTTTAGAAACCAGCGCCTTTTTATCGGCAGAAACTTCATATTTAGGCTTGAATCCGTTGGCAACATCCACTCCTATCTCTTTAGAAGGCAAGTCGGCAATATGCCCATAACTCGACTCTACTTGATAGTCGGAACCAAGAAATTTCTCGATAGTTTTTGCTTTTGCTGGTGACTCAACGATTACTAAATTCTTTGCCATAATGGATTTTGTTTGTTCGGCAAAAGTATAGGTTTTTTTTAAATTTTGAGTTTTTCCTGCAATTTTTGAATCTTTTATATTCCTTAATTCCATTTTAACACTATAAGTATTTCATTTAAACACCTTTTATATTCAATCTCTTTTTCAAAGATAAAACCTCCCAATGAGACTGTCGAAAATTGAATTTGTATAAGCATGTTAGGATTTATTTATTAATCTGTATAGTTAATTTAGGACGAGTCATAGTGCTTAGATAATGTATGGATAATGTATAGATAGTGTAGGCATAATGCATGGCTGTGGTACCCCTATTTTTGCAAATTGACATATATACTAAATAAATCTTTTGTTAAACATTAACTGCCATCTTGTCAGATTTTGTTTTTTAGTATTATCTTTGTAGACCGAGAATCTCGAAGATTATTTTTATGGAAAAGGAAATTGATGAACAATTGCAAGGACAAAGTTTAGTTCTTGAGCATAAAGCAGAGAATACTAAAAAACTTTATATTGAAAGTTATGGTTGCGCAATGAATTTTTCGGATAGCGAAATTGTAGCTTCTATACTTACCAATGAAGGATATAATACGACACAAATATTAGAAGAAGCCGATTTGGTTTTAGTAAATACGTGTTCGATTCGTGATAAGGCAGAGCAAACTGTTAGAAAACGTTTGGAAAAATACAATGCGGTAAAACGAATTAATCCAAGGATGAAGGTTGGTGTGTTAGGTTGCATGGCAGAACGACTAAAAACACAGTTTTTGGAAGAAGAGAAAATTGTGGATATGGTTGTTGGTCCAGATGCTTATAAAGATTTACCTAATTTATTAAAGGAAGTTGAAGAAGGAAGAGATGCTATCAATGTAATTTTATCTAAAGAAGAAACGTATGGTGATATTTCTCCGGTGAGATTGATGAGTAATGGGGTTACTGCTTTTGTTTCTATTACTCGTGGATGTGATAATATGTGTACGTTTTGTGTAGTTCCATTTACACGTGGTAGAGAACGAAGCCGTGAACCGCAAAGTATTATAGCAGAGATTCAGGATTTGTGGGATAAAGGATTTAAAGAGATTACACTTTTAGGTCAAAATGTTGACAGTTATTTATGGTACGGTGGTGGATTGAAAAAAGATTTTGACAAAGCTTCGGAAATGCAAATTGCTACGGCTGTTAAATTTGAACATCTTTTAGAAATGGTGGCTGTGGCTTTTCCTAAAATGAGAATTCGTTTTTCGACTTCCAATCCACAGGATATGCATGAAGAAGTGATGCATGTGATTGCCAAGTATCCAAACATCTGTAAACATATTCATTTACCGGTTCAATCAGGGAGTAACAGAATTCTTGCAGCAATGAATCGCTTACACACTCGTGAAGAATATATGACATTGATTGATACTATTAAATCTATAATTCCTGATGCTTGCATTACACAAGATATTATTGCTGGTTTTCCAACGGAAACCGAAGAAGATCATCAAGACACGCTTTCGTTAATGGAATATGTGAAATATAGTTTTGGCTATATGTATGCCTATTCAGAAAGACCAGGAACCTTAGCTGGAAGAAAGATGAAAGACGATGTTCTAGAAGAAACTAAAATGCGTCGTCTTCAAGAGATTGTTGATTTACAAAGAATCCATAGTGGTTTTAGAACCCAAGAATTTCTCGGAAAAATTGTTGAAGTCTTGGTTGAAAAGCCTTCTAAAAAATCAGCAAACGATTTGTCTGGAAGAAATTCTCAAAGTATAGTTGTTGTCTTCCCTAAGGAACATTATAAAATTGGTGATTTTGTAAATGTAAAAATAACGAATTGTACGAGTGGAACATTGATTGGTGAAGCAGTCGGATACTCGGAAATGCAATAAAATTAACTAAAGCCACAACAATATGGAATCTATTCAAAACATAAAACAACGATTTGAAATTATTGGGAACGACCCAAAACTTAATCGTGCAGTAGAGAAAGCCATTCAGGTTGCTCCTACTGACATTTCGGTGTTGGTAGTTGGTGAGAGTGGTGTTGGAAAAGAAAGCATACCTAAGATTATACATTCGCTTTCACACAGAAAACACGGAAAATACATTGCTGTTAACTGCGGTGCTATTCCAGAAGGCACTATTGATAGTGAATTATTTGGACATGAAAAAGGATCCTTTACTGGTGCTACAGGAACTCGCGAAGGGTACTTTGAAGTAGCCGATGGTGGGACAATTTTTCTTGACGAAGTGGGTGAATTGCCTTTAACTACTCAAGTGCGTTTGCTTCGTGTATTGGAAAATGGAGAATTTATAAAAGTTGGTTCCTCACAAGTACAAAAAACGAATGTAAGGATTGTAGCTGCCACCAACGTAAATTTATTTGATGCTATTGAAAAAGGAAAATTTAGAGAGGATTTATACTATCGTTTGAGTACTGTAGAAATTGCATTACCTCCTTTGCGCGATAGAAAAGATGATATTCATTTATTATTTAGAAAATTTGCCTCAGATTTTGCTCATAAATATAAAATGCCGGCTATAAAGCTCGAAGACAATGCTATTCCTTATCTTTTGGGATATCGTTGGAGTGGAAACATTCGTCAATTGCGCAATGCGGCAGAGCAAATATCAGTTCTTGAAACAAAACGAGAGATTTCTTTGCCAACTTTAATGTCGTATTTACCTCAAGATGGAAGTCATTTACCAAGTGTAATTAAAAACAAAAAAAGTGATAGTGATTTTTCTACTGAGCGAGATATTCTATACAAAGTGCTTTTTGACATGAAAAGTGATTTGAATGATTTGAAAAAATTGACACTAGAACTAATGAAAAATGGGACAAAAGTTCAAGATATTAATCCTAATCTGATTCAGAAAGTATATGGAAAATCGGATGAGGAAACTTTTTTTGAAGATCATCCTAGAAGCAATACAGTTCCAACTAGTAATGATGTAGAGCAAGAAGAATTCGAAGACGATGAAGATGACAATAATAATTACCTTTTTGCAGAAACAGTTGAAGAAGAAGAGGTTTTAAAATTGGAACAAAAAGAAATTGAACTCATCAAAAAATCATTAGAAAAAAACAAAGGAAAACGAAAAGCCGCTGCCGATGAACTAGGAATTTCTGAACGAACATTATACAGAAAAATAAAACAATACGATTTGTAGTTAATTGATAATTAAAAATTGATAATTAACAATTAGAATATAATATCTTTGACTTTTTAATTTTTTGATGAAAACTTTCAATTACCTTTTACTACTTTTTGTTGCCTTAACCATAAACAGTTGTGGCATCTATAATTTTACAGGAACCGGACAAATAGATGCTAAAACCTTTCAGGTGAATTATTTTCAAAATAACGCACCATTAGTTCAACCTGGAATTGAAAGAACTTTTACACTGAAACTTCAAGATCTTATTCAAAATCAAACCAATTTGAATTTGGCTAGTAGTAATGGTGATTTGTTATATGAAGGCGAAATAACTAGTTATAGCATTTCTCCAATGTCAGCAACTGCAGCGCAAACTGCTGCACAAAACCGATTGACTATTACCATAAATGTTAGATTTGTAAATAAAAAGAAAGATGCTGATAATTTTGAAAAACCTTTTTCCTTTTATTATGATTACCCAGGTGACCAGCAGTTAATTGGTTCAAATCTCTCTTCTGCTTTAGATATAATTTTCGAAAGAATAACACAAGATGTATTTAATGAATCATTAGCAAAATGGTAAAATAATTGAGAGTATTCAGTAACTGTAGCAGTGAATTACTAAATATACCTTTCAATCTGAACACTGAATACCGAAAACTTTAAAAACTTGAATGTAACTGATTATACATATCTCATTAATAAACCCGATGCCATAAACGAGCGTCAAAGTGATGGTTTGGAAAAAATAATGGAAGAATTTCCCTATTTTCAAAGTGCTCGGATTTTACGATTGAAGCACTTATACAATCAAGATAGTTTTAAATACAATTATGCTTTAAAAGTTGCTGCTGCCTATACAACAGACCGAAGTATTTTATTTGATTTCATAACTTCTGATGATTTTGTGACTGTTCAAAATGGACTTTATGATCAAAAAATAGCAGAGCTCCTCAATATTACTGTAATTGAAAGTGAAGTTGTCGCATATGTTCCAGCTTTAGAATCCATCAATACATTAGAACAATCGATTCTATCTTCTATTGCGCAATCCAATACTCAGGAAGAAACTATAGCAGAAAAATTGGAAATAGGAAAACCATTAGAATTTACTAAAGAAGAAAAACATTCGTTTCAAGAATGGTTGCAACTATCAAGATTAAAGCCTATTGAAAGAAAAGAAATTCCAATTGAAGAAAATCTAGAAAAAAAGAAGAAATTAGATATCATCAATAAATTTATAGAGACAAATCCTAAGATTCCGCCTGTTACCAAAGAAAATAACAGCCCAACTACGGTTCCAGTTACAGAAGACAAATCCTACTTAATGACCGAAACTTTAGCAAAAGTTTATTTGGAACAAAAAAAATATTCAAAAGCAATTCAAGCTTATGAAATATTAATTTTGAAATATCCAGAAAAAAGTAGTTTCTTTGCAGACCGAATTTCG
>CAIWKX010000028.1 GCA_903913315.1 uncultured Bacteroidota bacterium
AAACCTGTTTTATATGTTTGTAATGTTGACGAAAGTTCAGCAGTGAATGGGAATAAATATGTGGATCAAGTTCGTGAATTAGTAAAAGATGAGGTTGCTGAGGTGATTATACTTTCTGTTGGAGCAGAAGCTGATATTACTGAGTTGGAAAGCTATGAAGAACGTCAGGTTTTTCTAGAAGACATGGGATTATCAGAGCCTGGTTCAGCTGTTTTGATACGTGCTGCTTACAAACTTTTGAAATTACAAACCTATTTCACTGCTGGAGTTAAAGAAGTTCGAGCTTGGACAATTAATGTTGGAGATACGGCACCAAAAGCGGCAGGTGTTATCCATACTGATTTTGAAAAAGGATTTATACGAGCAGAAGTTATTGCTTTTGAAGATTTTTCAAATTTTGGTTCCGAGGCAAAAGTAAAAGAAGCTGGAAAACTGAGAGTAGAAGGAAAAGAATATATCGTTAAAGATGGAGACGTTATGCACTTTAGATTTAATGTATAAAAAAAATAAGCTTTACTAAAGCCTAAAAACCTGCAAATGAAAAATTTGTAGGTTTTTTTTTGGTTTATAATTTTTTTTTATTTTAATTTATAATCCCAAAACATAAAACATAATCTAAATGAAAAAGAAACGCATGTTATCTGACAGTATAATAATTTCTTCTTCTGCAGAAATTCACATTCCTAAACCTACTATTTTTCTTATCTCTCATAAGACAATTATAACTTTTATAAATTCTAATTTATGAAAATTGATATGAAAAAATCAGGGGTAAACTCCCATCTGAATAGACAGATTAATAAGTTTTTATTAGATGAAAACATAAGGGACAATCCTCAAGTAGTTAATTTTATCGCAGCTGTAAATCAAAGTTATTTGAATTTTGAAAAAGATTCTGACCTGCATGAACAAGCTACAAGATTAAACGATATAGAATACCACGAAGTCAATACTAAACTAAAAGAAGAACTAGAAGAAAAAGTTTATTTTGAAAATAAACTGATTAAAACTATTTACAAATTAACTGGAGATGAAGCGCATCTGGAATCCAACAAGGATTTATTCGGTTTAATTAAAGTATTGAATAATGAAATTGAAATAAAAAAAGAATATCAAGATAAGCTATCGATTGCTAAAGCGAATGCAGAAAGTGCCAATGAAGCCAAATCTGATTTTCTTTCCATCATGAGCCATGAAATAAGAACTCCCTTAAATGCCATTATTGGATTGATTTATATCATGGAAAAAGAGAATACTCTAAAAAGTTTTCAAGAAAACTTAGAAGTTTTAAAGCACTCTTCCAACAATTTATTTCTTTTGATTAATAATATTTTAGACTTCAGTAAGATTGAAGCTGGCAAAATAGATATTGAAAAAATACCTTTTGATTTGAAGGATTTAATTATACAAATTTCAAGATCGTTAGAAATACAAGCCTCTGAAAATTTGAATAAAATAAAATTGATTATTGATGACAATTTCATGCCTAATGTTATTAGTGATCCGTTGCGTTTGAGTCAAATTATGACTAACCTAATTTCAAATGCAATTAAGTTTACAAAAGAAGGAGAAATTACTGTAGAAGTCACTCAAATGTCTTTTATTGATGGACTATCTACTTTTAAAATTCAAGTTAAAGACAGTGGAATAGGCATTGATTTAGAGAAGTTCAATTTAATTTTCGAGAAATTTTCTCAAGCGGAAACAACAACCACTCGTAATTTTGGAGGAACAGGCTTAGGCTTAGTAATCACCAAGAAGTTATTGAATTTATTAGATTCTGATATCAATATTGATAGTAAAATAGGTAAAGGGTCTAACTTTTATTTTGTACTTCAATTACCCATTGATGAAGATTTTACCGATCAAACCGATAGAATTTTTTCTAATGATTATGAGGAAAAAGACTTAAACGGATTGAGAGTACTTTTGGTTGAAGATAATTTAATTAATGTCAAAATTGCAAATAAAATCATTAGTCAATGGAATGTTGACGTCGATATCGCTCATAATGGTTTGATAGCTGTTGAAAAACATTTAGTAAATCAATATGATGTTATACTCATGGATTTATCTATGCCAATAATGGATGGATATGAGGCAACAACAATTATTAGAGAAAGAGATAATAACATCCCTATTATTGCTTTGACTGCTTCAGCTTCCTATGGTTATTTAGATAGAGCTATCAAATTAGGAATTAATGACTATGTCATAAAACCATTTAGTCCAAAAGAATTAAATATGAAACTTTATAAGTATTCAAAAAGTAAGTTATAAACCCACTTTTAGAATCAAAATTGTCAAAAACATTCTTAATAACTTTGATAAATATCATTTTAAAAATGTCTCGAAATACACTATATTAGCGCAAATTCGATACCTTTTAAAATGGCAGAAATAGAACAGTATAACGAAGATAATATTCGCTCATTAGACTGGAAAGAACACATCCGAATGCGTCCTGGAATGTACATCGGAAAGTTGGGTGACGGATCTTCTCCTGACGATGGAATTTACATTCTTCTTAAAGAAGTAATAGACAACTGCATTGACGAATTTGTTATGGGTGCGGGAAAAGTAATCGAAGTTACTATTAAAGATAAATTGGTAACTGTTCGCGATTATGGTCGTGGAATCCCCCTAGGAAAAGTGGTTGATGTAGTTTCCAAAATGAATACGGGAGGTAAATACGACTCCAAAGCCTTTAAAAAATCTGTAGGTTTAAATGGGGTTGGTACCAAAGCAGTTAATGCTTTATCTAATTATTTCCGTGTAGAATCGGTTCGTGATAATCAACAAAAAGCCGCAGAATTCTCTGAAGGTAATTTAACTCTAGAAGAAGATGTTATAGAATCTACTAAACGCAAAGGGACCAAAGTAGCGTTTATTGCGGATGAATTAATTTTCAAGAACTATAAATACCGTAATGAGTATATTATCAAAATGCTCAAAAATTATTGTTATCTAAATCGTGGATTAACAATATACTATAATGGGGAGAAATATATTTCAGAATATGGTTTAAAAGATTTATTAGAAGAAACTATTACTGAAGAAGACATGCAATATCCTATCATTCATCTTGAAGGTGATGATATTGAAATTGCTTTAACACACAGTAAGTCTCAATATTCGGAAGAATACCATTCGTTTGTGAATGGTCAAAACACTACGCAAGGAGGAACACACTTAAATGCCTTTCGTGAAGCTATTGTAAAAACCATTAGAGAATATTACAACAAAGGTTTTGAAGCTTCGGATATTCGTAAATCTATTGTTTCGGCTGTTTCTATAAAAGTGGAAGAACCCGTTTTTGAAAGTCAAACCAAAACCAAATTGGGTTCCAATGATATTGGTCCTAATGGCCCAACGGTTCGGACTTTCATTCATGATTTTATTACTACTAAACTAGATAATTTCCTTCATAAAAATCCAGAAGTTTCCGATTTGTTATTGCGTAAGATTCTACAAGCTGAACGCGAACGTAAGGAACTTTCAGGAATTAGAAAATTAGCGAAAGACAGAGCAAAAAAATCGAGTTTACACAATAAAAAACTGCGCGATTGTCGTGTGCATTTAACCGATGCTAAAAACCCAAGAAGTCTAGAAAGCACTCTTTTCATTACCGAGGGAGATTCGGCTTCGGGTTCGATTACCAAAAGTCGTGATGTAAATACGCAAGCCGTATTTAGTTTGCGAGGTAAACCTTTGAATTCTTATGGGATGTCGAAGAAGATTGTCTATGAAAATGAAGAATTCAATTTACTTCAAGCAGCTTTAGACATTGAAGAAAGTATAGAAGATTTACGTTACAATAATATTGTGATTGCGACTGATGCCGATGTCGATGGAATGCACATTCGATTATTATTGATTACGTTTTTCCTTCAATTTTTTCCTGAAATGATTAAAGAAGGGCATTTGTATATTTTGCAAACGCCGTTATTCCGTGTTCGAAATAAAAAAGAAACTATTTATTGCTATTCTGACGACGAGCGAAAAGATGCCATTGAAAAACTAAAACCTAAACCAGAAATCACGCGATTTAAAGGGTTGGGAGAGATTTCACCAGATGAGTTCAAGAATTTTATTGGAGAAAGCATTCGTTTAGATCCTGTAATGTTAGATAAAGCCACATCTATAGAAACTTTGTTAGAATTCTACATGGGTAAAAACACACCGGATAGACAAACGTTTATTATCAATAATTTGAAAGTGGAATTGGATAAGGAATTGGTGGAGAAGTAAAATTGCTTAATATTGTTTGATTTAATTTTATAAATATGACTACTGAAGAAAAAGATAGATTAATGCAAGATGATTCAATTCAATTTGATTTATTTGGATTTGACGATAATGAAGTAGAAAAAGAAATTGGTAATGAGGATGTTGAAATAATAGAGCCATTCGATCCTCAAAAGATTAATATAAAGATTGTGCCTTTAACGATAGGTCAATTGGTTGATAAATTACAATATGAAGAAGTAAAAATCCCAGAATATCAGAGAAAATCTGGATTGTGGGATTCAAAAAGAAAAAGTAGATTTATTGAATCACTCATGTTAAGATTACCTATTCCATTATTTTATTTTGATGAAAGAGAACTCGATATTTGGTGGGTTGTTGATGGTTTACAAAGAGTAACTACTATTAGAGAATTTGTTTTGAATAAAAAATTTAAATTATCAAATCTAGAATTTTTGAAAAAATTAAATGGTTTAGGGTGGGATGATTTAGAAAGAAATTATCAAAGAAACATTAATCAATCCCAAATTACAATAAATCTAATCCAAAAAGATACCCCTGAGAAAGTTAAGCATAATATTTTTAGAAGGATTAATCAAGGATCAATTGAATTAAGTTCTCAAGAACTTCGTACTGCATTACTCTGGGGATATAGAATTGATTTTTTAAAACAATTAGTTAGAGGTAATTCTAAAGAAGCTCAAATTTTTTTAAAGGTTACGGATAATCGTGTTAAAGTGGATAGACAAGAGGATTTAGATTTTGCAAGCCGTTTTGTAGCATTTTATTTAAAAGGTTATCAAAAGTATGAACCTGATATGGATAATTTTCTCACTGAGGGTACACTTTTAGTTTCAGAAAGTAAATCTGAACAAGAGAAGATAAAATTTGCTTTTTATCAAGCTCTAGAAGTTGCAGATTCTATTTTTGGGAATGATGCTTTTAGGAGAAGAACGAGTATGAATGATCCAAATAGAAAACCGATAAACAAACCTTTATTTGAAGCATTATCAGTAGCTTTTGCATTACTTAATAATTCTCAAAAAGAAAATCTGATTAAAAATAAGTTTGCCTTTTATGAATCTTTAATACAAAAACAATTAACTGATAAAAGTTTTTTAAATTCGATTTCAACTGGTACAGCGACAAAAGAAAGTGTTAACAAGAGAAATAAAGAAATAGGTGAGCTAATTAAAAGATTTTGCAATGATTAAATATTTAGAAGTTAATAATTTTAAGAGTCACAAGAAAACAAAAATTGATTTATCAAATCTTACGGTTTTTTGTGGTAGTAATAGTGTTGGTAAGTCTTCAGTTTTCCAACCCTTATTACTATTGCGAGAAGCCCATTTAAATAAAACCAATTTTGAGTATTTAGATTTATTATCAAATCCAATAAAAATTGGTACAATTGCAGATGCATTTTTTCAATATTCTGAAAATGATGAAATTACATTTCAAATCAAAACAGAAGTAGATGATTATATTTTTTCATTTGAATTAGAAAATAATGATTACACAAAAACATTAATAAACTCAAGAAAGAATAAATTTGAGAATGGAGTAAATCCAAAAATTAGTTTATTTAATGAGAATTTTCAATATATAAGCTCAAGTAGAGTTGGTCCTCAAGAATCGTATAAAAAAGATGACGTAGTTGTTGAAAAATATAAGCAAATATCACTTATTGAAGGAAAAGCGGAGTTTTGTATTCATTATTTGCATAAAAATCAGTCTCATAGAGTACTGAAAGAATTGGTAAACATTAATTCATTAGAGGAAAGTCTAATTTATCAAGTAACAAGCTGGGAAAAAGAAGTTAGTAAGGGTGTAAATGTTATAGTTGATGATATTGGTAAATTAGGTTTTGAGTTGAAGTATCAATATGATACTCAACTTGGAAATGAAAAAACAAATAAGTTTTCAGCATTAAATGTTGGTTTTGGACTATCATATGTTCTCCCAATAATAGTAGCTATACTTTCAGCAAAACCAGATGCTTTATTAATAATTGAAAACCCAGAAGCCCATCTTCATCCAAGTGGAATTTCCAAACTTACTGAGTTAATTTGTTTGGCTGCTCAAGCAGGAATCCAAATTATTATTGAAACACATTCTGATCACATTATTAATGGAATTCTAGTGCAATCCAAACTATACGAGGAGACAAAAAAAGGAATTGATAAAAATAATGTTAGTATATATCAATTTGAAAGAGATGAAGATTGTCATTGTTCGGTAGCTACAAAAGTAGAAGTTAAAGAAGGAGGAAGAATTAGTTTTGCTCCAGAAGGTTTTTTTGACCAAAGTACTATTGATACAGATTTTTTATTTGACTTATAATAATGGAGCATAATTTTGTATTTTATATTGATGATGTTTTTTTTACAGAAGGTTTGACATTAGAAATTTTAAGAGAATTTAAAATTTTATTTGAAGTGCCATTACAATTAAATATTCCAACAATATATAACAAATCAGCATTTCAAAATGCTATTGTAAATATTGAGAATGATAATTGTAGACCAAGTTATAAAAATAAAATAATTGATGTTTTTGGAAAATTCAAAGAAGTTGAAAATTTTATTTATGACGATAATAAAATTAATATTAATCTTTCAAAGATAATTAATGTTGAAGCATTACAATTTAATGATGCTAAAGAAATATGGGCTTTCATAAATTCAAAATTACCACAAAGAAATTTCAACCCAGCTTATACTAAACATGGTAGAAGAAAAAATGATGGAACATTGATACCAGCACAAATTGGAGAATCTCAATTATTAACAACTGATATACAATCTCAAAATTTACTTGATTCAGCTATTTTTGATTTAAGAAAAAGAGCAAGTTTTCATGTAAATTTTGATGAGTTTTATAATAATAAATATATTTTATTTCCTGATGAAAACACAAATGAATATACTTTTCATGCCTTTCATCTTGAAGAAAAATTATGGAGTCAAAAAGTTCCAAATTCAATAAGAAAATATTTCGGAAGATAAAATGAAAGACGAAGAAGAAGATAATATTAATGAGGAAGAAACTAACGACGAGTTAGGCGATTCAACCAACGACGAAAGTGTAGACGAAGGCTTTGAGGACATAGTTTCTAGAGGCGGAAATCACTTTTATGAAAACGACGAGAATCCCGAAGATACAATTACCAAAGTTACAGGAATGTATAAAGATTGGTTTTTGGATTACGCTTCCTATGTAATTCTGGAGCGTGCCGTGCCTGCGATTGAAGATGGTTTCAAACCCGTGCAACGTCGTATCATGCATTCTTTAAAAGAATTGGATGATGGGCGTTACAATAAAGTAGCTAATGTCGTTGGACATACCATGCAGTACCACCCTCACGGTGACGCAAGTATTGGTGATGCCATGGTGCAAATAGGTCAAAAGGAATTGTTGATTGACTGTCAAGGAAACTGGGGGAATATCCTTACCGGAGATAGTGCTGCTGCTTCGAGATATATTGAAGCGCGTTTGTCTAAATTTGCTTTAGAAGTATTGTATTCTCCTAAGATTACTGATTGGGGAATGTCTTATGATGGGCGCCGTGCTGAACCAAATAATCTTCCTGTTAAGTTTCCATTGCTTTTAGCACAAGGTGCCGAAGGCATTGCCGTTGGACTTTCGACCAAAGTATTGCCTCACAATTTTAACGAATTGATTGATGCTTCTATAAAAATTCTAAAAGGGAAACCTTTTACCTTATATCCCGATTTTCAAACCGCAGGTATTGCTGATATTTCCAATTATAATGATGGATTGCGTGGCGGACGTGTACGTGTTCGTGCTAAAATTGCGCAATTGGACAAACAAACCTTAGTGATTTCCCAAATTCCTTTTTCAACCAATACCTCAACTTTGATTGATAGTATTTTGAAGGCGAATGAAAAAGGTAAAATAAAAATCAAGAAGATTGAGGACAATACCGCTGCCGAAGTAGAGATATTAATTCATCTTTTTCCAGGGGTTTCTCCAGATAAAACAATTGATGCCTTATATGCTTTCACGGCATGCGAAACATCGGTGGCGCCTTTAGGTTGTGTCATTGAAGACAACAAACCTTTGTTTATTGGGGTTTCGGCGATGCTTAAAATTTCAACCGAAAGAACGGTTCAGTTATTAAAAGCCGAACTCGAAATTCAATTGGAAGAACTTAAAAACAAATGGCACTTCTCTACTTTAGAAAAGATATTCATTCGTGAGGAAATGTATATTGATTTCAAATTGTATTCTGACAGAGAATCGCTTTATGAGTATATGTACAAACGATTTGAGCCTTTTGCAAAATCATTTGTTAGAGCAATTGAAGATGACGATTTACAAAAATTAACTCAAATTCCGATGATTCGTATTACTCGTTTTGATTCGGATAAAGCAGATGATTTTATTGCCAAATTGGAAGACGAAATGAAAGAAGTGCAACATCATTTAGACAACCTAATTGATTTTGCCATCGACTATTTTGCTCGATTGAAAGAGAAATACGGAAAAGGTCGTGAGCGTCAAACGGAATTGCGAAGTTTTGAAAACATTGAAGCAACCAAAGTCGTTTTAAGAAATACCAAACTCTATGTAAACAAGGAAGAAGGTTTCTTTGGAACCGGTTTGAAAAAAGACGAATATGTTGCCGATTGTTCTGATATCGATGATGTTATTGTTTTTTTACGTGATGGAAAAATGATGATTTCTAAAGTAGATGATAAAAAGTTCGTAGGCAAAGACATCATCCATATTGCCGTATTTGATAAGAATGATAAAAGAACCATTTACAACATGATTTATCGTGATGGTAAAAATGGGTCCACTTTTATAAAACGTTTTAATGTATCAGGAGTTACGCGTGATAAATTTTACGATTTGACACAAGAAAAAGCAGGCTCACAAGTATCTTACTTTTCTGCTAATCCGAATGGTGAAGCCGAAGTAGTGACCATTTTATTGCGTCAAGTAGGAAGTGTTAAGAAACTAAAATGGGATGTCGATTTTACTGACATAGCTATAAAAGGACGTGCATCTCGTGGTAATACGGTTACTAAATATCCAATCAAGAAAATCGAATTGAAAGAGAAAGGTATTTCTACTTTGCGTCCGAGAAAAGTTTGGTTTGATGATACGGTACAACGTTTAAACGTAGATGGAAGAGGCGAATTGTTGGGGGAGTTTAGACCTAACGACCGTTTGCTAATCATCAATCAAGCAGGAAAGTTGAAAACTATTATTCCTGAATTGACTACGCACTTTGATGAAGATATGATAGTATTGGAAAAATGGAATCCGAAGAAACCAATATCTACCATTTATTATGACGGTGAAAAAGAGCGCTATTTTGTGAAACGTTTCTTGATTGAAAACGAAAACAAAGAAGAAACCTTTATTACGGAGCATGAAAAATCACAATTAGAGATTGTTTCTACTGATTGGAGACCCGTTGCTGAGATTGTTTTTGCCAAAGTAAAAGGCGTTCAAAAAGATAATCAGACGATAGATTTAGAACAATTTATTGCTGTGAAAGGAATAAAAGCCATCGGAAATCAATTGACTTCTGACAAATTAAAACAAGTCAATCTTTTGGAATCGTTACCTTATGAAGAACCTGAAGAAGAAACTCCAGAAGAAATGGAAGTAACCGGAGATGACACTATTTCTGAAGATATTCAAACCGAATTAGATGACGATGGACAAATCACTCTGTCATTAGAATAAAAATAAAGAAATACCATAGACCTGCAAGACATTATTCTCTTGTAGGTCTTTTTATATCTGATTTTTATCATTGAAGCCGTTTAAACTTTTTTCAATTGGCTGCAAAATTGTATTTTTATCCCATATTTCAGCTTTTTTTAATTCCGTAGCACAACTATGCACTGAAAAAAAGCTAAAAACTGAAACAAAAACCCTAATTTTTCGCTTCAATCAAAAAAGTTTAAACGACTTCATTTTTAAATACACAACACAACCTTATTTTTACTACAAAATATAAAATCAACACCAAATGTCACAATTCCCATCCGATATTGAGATTGCTCAAAGCGCCACAATGCAACACATTCGAGAAATCGCAAAAAAAATAAACATCCAAGAAGACGATTTAGAATACTACGGAAAATATAAAGCCAAGTTGCCTTTAGAATTGCAATCAGAAAATCCAAAAGGGAAACTAATACTGGTTTCTGCCATGTCTCCCACAAAATATGGAGAGGGAAAAACCACAATGTCTATTGGCTTAACAGACGGATTGAACTATATTGGTAAGAAAGCCATTGCTGCGTTGCGCGAACCCTCATTAGGACCAGTTTTTGGAATGAAAGGCGGTGCGGCTGGAGGTGGCTATGCACAAGTATTACCAATGGAAGATATCAATTTGCACTTTACTGGTGATTTTTCTGCCATTGAAAAAGCGAATAATTTACTTGCTGCGGTAATCGATAACAATCTTCAAAATCCGAAATACTCATTGAATCTTGATCCAAAATCTATTGCATGGAAACGCGTGATGGATATGAACGATCGTTCGCTGCGTCAGATTATTATTGGTGTGGGAACAAAAGCGAACGGCACCATGCGGGAAGATGGATTTAATATAACCCCAGCTTCTGAAGTAATGGCGATTTTATGTTTGTCAAGAGATTTAGAAGATTTAAAATTCCGTTTGGGAAATATATACGTGGGAAAAACTTTGGATGGAAAAGCTATTTTTGCACGTGACTTAAAAGTAGTTGGTGCAATGGCGGTTTTGTTGAAAGATGCCTTGAAACCCAATTTAGTACAAACTTTAGAAGGCAATCCTGCTCTCCTTCATGGTGGTCCTTTTGCTAGTATTGCCCAAGGAACCAATACTGTTATTGCGACTAAAATGGGGCTTTCTTTAGGCGATTATGTAGTTACCGAAGCTGGATTTGGCGCTGATTTGGGAGCGGAGAAGTTTCTTCATATCAAATGCGAACAATCGGGATTAAAACCGGATGCCGTGGTATTGGTGGCGACCATTCGTGCGATTAAACACCATGCCGGATTGGGTGCAGAAGATTTTAAAACCGAAAATATAGAAGCCATTGCCAAAGGTTTTTGCAATCTTGAAAAACATATTGAAAACATGCAACAGTTTGGATTGAATCCTGTGGTGTGCATCAATGCTTTTCCAGATGATACTCCTGCCGAATATAACAAATTGAAAGCTTTGTGTTTAACTAAAGGCGTTACTGCCATAGTGAGTACTGCTTTTGTAGACGGAGGAAATGGTTCGGCAGAATTGGCAGAAAAAGTAATTGCCGAAATTGAGAGCGGCAAAGCCAACTACCAACCGTTATACCAAAAAAACGATACTATTGAACACAAAATAAGAACGATTGCGACCCGAATTTATGGTGCAGATACCGTTGAATTTTCTTCAAAATCCAAAATACAGTTGAAGATGATCAATGATTTAGGATTTAATGAATTTCAAATTTGTATGGCAAAAACACCAGCTAGTTTCTCAGATAATGAAAAGATAATTGGACGACCAACTAATTTTACTATTACTGTGCGCGAGTTTGAAATTGCCAGTGGTGCTGGGTTTATTGTGCCGTTGCTTGGAGATGTTATGCGCATGCCAGGTTTACCAGCCGTTCCCAATGCAGAACGAATAGATATTGATAATGATGGGAAGATTATTGGGCTGTCTTAGAAGGATTTTATTTGAGCATTGAGTGTTTTATAAATATATCTAGCACTCTATAAAATAGCTTTGGAAATTTCTAAAGATCTTTTCTTATTCCTCCTCTTCAGAAGCATTGGATTTAGAATAGTTTCTCCATTTCTCAATACAATCGGCCATATCCTTAGGGATTTCGGTGTCAAAGCGCATCATTACTCCTGTGGTGGGATGAACGAATCCTAATGTTTTAGCGTGTAGTGCTTGGCGTGGTAGTGTTTTAAAACAATTGTCTATAAATTGTTTGTATTTAGTAAACGTAGTTCCTTTTAGAATTAAATTTCCACCATAGCGTTCATCATTGAATAAAGGGTGTCCAATATGCTTCATGTGCACACGAATTTGGTGCGTACGACCTGTTTCTAGTTTACAAGAAATCAAGGTAACATAACCAAAACGTTCCAATACTTTATAATGGGTAACGGCATGTTTGCCTATTTCAGGGTCAGCAAAAACTGCCATTTGCATGCGGTCTTTTACATGTCGGGCAATATTTCCGATGATGGTTCCCTCCTCTTCTTTTACATTTCCCCAGACTAAAGCAATATATTCTCTTTCGGACGTTTTGTCTTCAAACTGTTTTGCTAAATGCGTCATTGCGGCTTCGGTTTTAGCTACAACCAAAAGACCAGAAGTATCTTTATCAATTCGGTGAACCAGCCCGGGACGCTCAGAACTATTTAGTGGTAGGTTTTCAAAATGAAATGCTAAAGCGTTCACTAAAGTTCCTGTATAATTTCCATGACCGGGATGTACCACAAAATTAGGTGGCTTATTGATTAACAACAAAGCATCGTCTTCATAGACTATATCTAATGGAATATCTTCGGGGTCTACCCTATTTTCAAAAGGTGGATGAGATAATAAAATACGAATAACATCAAAGGGTTTTACCTTATAATTGGATTTTACAGGAATATCATTCACATAAATATCTCCATTGGTAGCGGCATTCTGAATTTTATTTCGTGTGGCATTAGGCACCATCAACATTAAATATTTATCAATTCTTAAAAATGTTTGTCCTTTGGGTACATCAAATCGATAGTGTTCAAAAAGTTCGTCTTCGGGCTCTTGAAAATCTATGTTATTGCTCATTGGGGATGGTGTCTTTTAGAGTTTTTGATTTTGGGATAGAATCTAATTGAGTCTCGTCAAAAACAACTTTTCCATCACCGAGTACTAAATCAATTTTAGACGCTTTTAATACTTTGGTACCTGCTTTTATCTTCACCCCATTCATCCACATTTCAAGTACCATGTCTTTTCCGATGTAGGGAATGTATTTAATGGTTCCTTCTTGTAAACCAACAGCCTTCAAGGTTGGAACCGCTTGGCGATAGGTTTTCTCTACTAAATCAGGCACAGGAACCATTTTAAAAGTGGAAGCATTTAATTTTATATAAATGGTTCTTCCTCCTTTTACTTTTGACCCTGCAATAGGCTCTTGTTGTACGACCGTCAATTTTGGAAAACTCGGATTATAATCTACGGTATCAATTATTTCATAATTCAAATTGAGTTCATCTAACTTTTTCTCCACTTGTTCTGGATTTAATTTAGCCAAATTAGGAACCGCTGTTTCATTACCATGATTGGTAACAAAAGTTATCCATTGAAAAAATAAAAAAGCAATGGTAGCAATGATAGCCAATGCAGCTAAAACTTGTGCTGCAAAAACTTTGCTCGTTAGATATTTTCGTAAACTCATAAAAATAGTATTTATCGCAAAGATATAATTTTTAGTTTCAACAATTGTGCTATTTTTGTATAGTAATTAAAATAAAATCGCAATGAACGTAGCTGTTGTTATGGGCGGATATTCAGACGAATCTGTTATCTCTTTACGAAGTGGTCAATTGATATTAACTAATTTAGAACCATCAAAATACACCCCCTTTGAAGTTCACATCCTAGTAAACGAATGGTATTGTTTGATTGAAGATGTTAAATACCCTATCAACAAAGCTGATTTTTCATTTACAAAGGACAATCAAACTATACAATTTGACATCGCTTTGAATACTATTCATGGCACACCAGGTGAAGATGGACACATGCAATCTTATTGGGAATTGGTTGATTTGCCTTATACCGGTTGTAATTTCTATCAATCAGCCTTGACATTCAATAAACGAGATACGCTTTCGGTTTTATCCAAATTTGATATTCCAAAAGCACAATCCATCTATTTATCAAAAGGAGATGCCATTGATGGAAAACAAGTTGCCACACAATTAGGGTTGCCTTTCTTTGTAAAACCCAATCAATCTGGAAGCTCCTTAGGCGTTTCAATGGTTTCAACCCTAGATGATTTTCAAAAAGCATTGGATTTTGCTTTCGCAGAAGACAACGACATTTTAATAGAATCCTATTTAAACGGAAGAGAAGTATCGGTGGGTGTCATTAAATATAAAGGAGAAACTAAAGTAATGGGGATTACAGAAATCCTTTCACAAAATAGTTTCTTTGATTATGAAGCTAAGTATTTGGGTAAATCAGAAGAAATAACGCCTGCTAATTTATCGGAAGAAATAAAAAATCGTGTGGAGGAAACTGCTAAAAAAGTATATGAAGCATTAGGGATGACTGGTTTTTCGAGAACTGATTTTATTATCATGAATGATATTCCGCATTTTATTGAAATCAATACCAATCCAGGTTTATCGCCTCAAAGTATTTTTCCGCAACAAGCTGCTTATTCCAAAATGCCAATGAGCGACTTGTTGGATAATGAAATTAGTTTAGCTTTACAAAGAAAACCAATTTGGAAGAAATAATATATGATCTTATTAGTTGGAACAAGTAGCAAAATAATAAAAAAAGGAGAAGCAAATAATATTACATGCCCTTATTGTCATTGTAATACAACTATGAAGTACTGCATTCACAATAAATATGCTGTAATTACATTGATTCCATTATTTCCTGTAGAAAAATACGCCTCAATTTATTGTAATACTTGTAACGAAGAAATTAACCTAAAAGATTTAGATGAAAGCACATTATCAAGATTAGCTGCAGAAAATAATAACTTAATAACTTAAGAAGCCCTCTTTGGATATTTTTTGGTAGCTTTGCTTTAGTATGTTGCCTTTTTTATGGTTCATATAGCTATTTCAAATCTGATACTAGAACAGCTTTACTAATTAAAAATCCAATGATTAAAGATGTTTATTACACTAAAGATGATAAAGGATATTACTATACATTTAGAATTGACAACATTACTAAAGACAGTATTTATACAACAGTAAATAATTATCAAGTTGATACACCTTATGATATAGACGACATAAATGTTTCAGAAAATTATTCTAATCAAAAAAGTGATTTTTCTAAAAATGAGTTAATGAAGCTTTATGATTCAGGCAAAATTATTTCAATAAAAAGGCAATAAATGAAAAAAGCAATATTCCCAGGTTCCTTTGATCCAATTACCAATGGTCATTATGATATCATCAAAAGAGGCATTTCTCTATTTGACGAAGTCATTGTTGCTATCGGAATCAATGCCGAAAAAAAGTATATGTTTTCTTTAGAAGATAGAAAACGTTTTATTGAAGAAGCTTTCAAGAACGAACCAAAAGTAAGAGTTATCACTTATGAAGGTTTGACCATTGACTTATGTCATAAAGAAAAGGCACAATTCATACTTCGTGGTTTAAGAAACCCAGCCGATTTTGAATTTGAAAAAGCTATTGCACATACCAACCGATTGTTGTCAAAAATTGAAACAGTATTCTTATTAACGGCTTCCAAAACATCGTTTATTAGTTCGAGTATTGTTAGAGATGTTATTAGAAATGGCGGTGATTATACGGTTTTAGTACCGGATTCGGTGCGGATTTAGTTTTCAGTCGCAGTCGCAGTTTTTAGATAGTATAACTGAAAACTGCGACTGAATACTGTGACTCATTTACTCTTCCTTCTTAACAACCTTTCTTGCTACCTCAATCTTAAACTTTTTCCCTTTCATTTTTTCATCCCGAATATTCGAAAGAAATTCTTTTACTTTTTTTGATTTTACGGCAGCAAATGAAATAAAATCTTTGACTTCAATCAAACCTAAGTCACCTTTTTCTAGTTTTCCTTTTTGAGAAAAGAACCCTACGATGTCAATTTTATTTAACTTATTTTTCTTTCCACCACTTACATAAATAGTTTGAAATTGGGGTGGTTTGGGTAAAGTTGTATTATTGTCTACATTTAAAACTGGCATTTTATAATCTAGATACTCCATCTTTTTCTCACTTTCATGCGCAATGATATAAGCGGTTCCAGAAGCCAACATTCTAGCGGTACGACCATTTCTATGTGTGAATTCGTCTTCTTTTAAAGGTAAATGATAATGAATTACATGTTTCATTTCGGGGATATCCAATCCACGGGCGGCTAAATCGGTCGTAATTAAGTAACTCATACTTCCGTTTCTGAATTGAATTAAAGCTCGTTCGCGTTCCTCTTGATCCATTCCGCCATGATAATAAGTAGCGTAGATTCCTTTTTCATTTAAAGTATCGCTAATTCTTTCGGCAGCATCACGATGATTACAGAAAACAATTGCAGCTTCCGATTGTAAAGAACAAAGTAAATGGAACAGTGAATTGATTTTATCTTTTTCTTTGGAAACAACCATTTTTAAAGAAAGATTGGAGTTTTCTTCTTCTAACGGAATAAAATCTAAAACTGTTGGATTGATAACTCTAGTATATTTTGGAATTTCAATATCAGAAGTTGCTGAAACCAAAACACGTTTATTCAACTTATTCAATCTAGCAATGATAAATGACATTTGCTCATGGAAACCCAATTGCAATGATTTATCAAATTCGTCTAAAATCAAAGTTTGAATAGCATCCGTAGAAAAAGTGCCCCTATCAATATGATCGGCTATTCTACCCGGAGTACCAATTAAAATAGCTGGTGGATTGGATAGATTTTTGATTTCAGTTTCAATAGAGTGTCCACCGTAGCATACATTTACCTTGTAATCAGTCCCCATTTTCTTCCAAACTTGTTCTATTTGCAATCCTAATTCCCGTGAAGGAACTAAAATTAAACATTGCACCTCTTTGCCATCGTCTTGCAACATTTCGAATATTGGTAGTAAAAAAGCTAATGTTTTTCCAGAACCTGTTGGAGATAATAGCAAAACATTGGCATCATTCAAAATAGAATCTTGTGCCATTTCTTGCATTTCGTTTAAGCTTTCAATACCTAAATTTAGAAGTAAATTGGTAGAATGTGGATTTTTATACATTTTGCAAAGGTAAATGCAATTATGAATTAAAAATTATGAATTAAGAATTTTATTGCTTTACACACAATTACTTTGAATGAATAGTATTCTCTTCAATAAACAACAGCTTGATATTCTCATACGAATTATTCAAAGCTTGCTTGATTTCCTCTGGGTTTAACCATGCCACTTTTTCAATTCCTTCGTTAGCCTGAGGAATAAGTTCTCCTTCAAAATCGGTTTTCATTTCAAACCAATGAGTGATTTTTAATCTATAAACTCCATTTCGCTTAAAAATGTGATAGGTTTTTTGAAGTTTATTAGTGATTTTAAGTCTGGTAACGCCTGTTTCTTCTTCTACTTCTCTTATAGAACAATCTTCAATAGCTTCACCTTTATCACAACCTCCTTTGGGCAAATCCCACTTTCCATTTCTATAAATGAACAAAACTTCCCCTTTTTTGTTGTAAACTAATCCTCCTCCAGCTTTCTTTACTGGAATCTTTTCCTTTACTTTTTTCAGAATTTCTTTCTCATCTGGATAGTACAAATACGCTTTCTTAATCTTATTATTAAACATTTTCACAATAAGTTGTTCAATGTCTACACTTTCTAACAAGAACAATTGGAAATCGGTTTCCTTTGCGACTTCATTTGTCAAAAAAAGTGGTTTGTCGTTCACAAAAACTTTATACATTTGCAGTATGATTTTTAATAAAGAAACAGCCGAAAAAACAGCCGAATTGCTTTTACAAATAAATGCAATTAAATTGAATCCGTCAAATCCTTTTAAGTGGGCTTCGGGTTGGAATTCACCTATTTATTGTGATAACCGATTAACCCTTTCATTTCCAGCTATAAGAAATTATATCCGAGACGAATTTGCTAAACAAATTGAAGACATTTATGGTAAACCTGATGTAATTGCAGGGGTTGCAACCGGTGCAATTGGTATAGGAATCCTCGTTGCGGAGGAACTTGGACTCCCATTTGTCTATGTTAGACCCGAACCAAAGAAACACGGGAGGCAAAATCAAGTAGAGGGATTTTTACAAAAAGGACAAAATGTTGTTGTGATAGAAGACTTAATTTCGACAGGAAATAGTAGTTTACTTGCTGTTGAAGCTTTAAAAGAAGCTGGAGCCAATGTAAAAGGAATGATTGCTATTTTTTCTTATGGTTTTGACATTGCTGATGAAAACTTTAAAAAAGCAAATGTAAATCTGAATACCTTAAGCAACTATGAACATCTTCTAGAATTGGCAGTAGAAAAGCAATACATCACAGAAACAGAACAAACAACACTACAAGACTGGCGTAAAAGCCCATCAACTTGGGGTGTATAAAAATTAGAAACAACAATATAGAAAATAGAACAGAGACATAACATCTTTTCTTTCTAATCTATTTTCATTTCTTTAAAAATAAAAAATATGAACCTAGAAAGCCCAAAAGTTACAGTAGAAAAATCAGCTGACTATTTATTCCATGCATTGTCTGATGTTAATAATTATGAAAAATTAATGCCTGAAAATATTGCTAAGTTTGAAGTGCTTGGTGATGATATTTTTAATTTTGGTTTAAAAGGGATGCCTGAAATTAAATTGAGATTGAAAGAAGGAGTTCCTTATTCTAAAATCAATCTTGCTGCAGCAAGTGATAAACTTCCGTTCACATTAGTTGCACATATTGAGGCTATATCAGAAAATTCTAGTACTGTGAAATTAGATTTTGAAGGTGAATTCAATCCAATGATGGCAATGATGATCAAAGGTCCGATTTCAAAATTCATTGAAACTTTAGCTGAAAATATGCATAAATTGTAAAGAAGAGATTCCTACGGAATGACAACTAAACATAAACAGAAAAACCTCGTATCAAATTTGATACGAGGTTTTTCATTTCAAGAACTCATTTTAAAACTAAACTAATTCTTCTTGATTTTTGAATTCAGCTACTAACTTTTTTTGAATTTCATAAGGAACAGGTTCGTAGTGATCAAAAGCTAAACTAAAACGAGCTCTACCTTGTGTTAAAGAACGTAAATCATTTCCAAATTCATGCATTTCTGCGTACGGAATATGCACTTTAATTATCGTGAAATGACCTTCTGCATCCATTCCTTCAACCACAGCTCTATGTGTTTGAATATTACTCATAATTCCGCCTGTTAAATCTTCTGGAACATGAATTTCTATATGATAATAAGGCTCTAATAATTGGGGATCAGCATTATGGAAGTTTTCTTTAAAAGCCATCATTCCTGCCAATTTAAAAGCCAAATCGTTACTATCGACAGAGTGCATTTTTCCGTCATATAAAATTACCCTAACATCACGAACATAAGAACCTGTTAGCGGACCTTCGTTCATTTTTTCCATAATTCCTTTCAAAATAGAAGGATGAAAACGGGTGTCAATCGCACCTCCAACAATACAATTATAGTACATTAATTTTCCACCCCAAGGCAGTTCAATTTCTTCTTTTCCTCTAATATTGAAACCTACTGGCTCATCCATTCCTTCCTGCCAAGGTTCAATTTTCATAGAAACTTCAGCAAATTGTCCTGCACCACCTGATTGTTTTTTATGTCTATATATAGTATCTGCACTTTTACGAATAGTTTCTCTATAAGGAATTTTAGGTATTTTAAATTCCACTGATAATCTATAAGCATTTTCTAATCTCCATTTAATAACCGCTAAATGTAATTCCCCATGACAATGAATTAATGTTTGTTTCAATTCTGCAGATACTTCCACTTTTATTGTTGGATCCTCTTCCACCAATTGATGCAATGCTATCGAAAGTTTTTCTTCCTCCCCTTTTTTAGTTCCTTCAACAGCAATGGTTAACGTTGGATTTGGAAATTGAATTGGAACTATTTCAATAGGTTTTCCTTTTTCATGAAGGGTATTATTAATATGAGTGTCTTTCAATTTTAAAGTGGCTCCTATATCTCCTGCAACCAATTCGTTTACGGAAGTTCTTTTACTTCCTTCCACTTCATAAAGTTGATTGATTCTTTCTACTTGACCAGTGTTTTCATTAGTCAATTCATCCCCTACTTTAACTTTTCCTGAAAGTACTTTAAAAAAGCTCAAATCTCCTACATGAGGCTCAGACAACGTTTTGTAAATAAAAATAGCTGTAGCAGCATTTTCACTACATTCAATTTCATCGCCGTCAATCGTTTTTTGTTTTGGCATTTCAAAAGCTGATGGACAAACATTATCAATAAAACTCATAATTCTACCACAACCCATATTTTTCTTAGCAGAAACACAGAAAACAGGAAAAATTTCATGTTTGATTAAGGAATGATGTAAACCTAATTTCATTTCATCTTCGTCCAATTCTCCTTTTTCGAAATAACGTTCCATTAAAGTTTCGTCATTACCAGCAATAGTTTCTATTAATTCTTGATGTAATTGATTGGCTTTTTCTTGTTCAGAATCTGGAATAGCTAACTTCTCAGGTTTACCTCCTTGTTGTGGATATTTATACATTACCATGTTTAAGACATCAATAATCGCATCAAAACTTTCGCCTTGGTTTACTGGATATTGAACTACTACAACAGTATTCCCAAAATGCGATTTTGCTTCTCTTACCGTTTTATCAAAATCTGCTTTTTCATTATCCAAATGATTAACTGCCAATACCATTGGCAGGTTATATTCATCGGTATAAGTCCAAATAATATCAGTACCGACTTCAACTCCCATTGCCGAATTCAGTAGCATTAAACCACAATCAGCAACGCGCATTGCTCCAATTATTTCTCCAGCAAAATCATCATATCCTGGACTATCTAATAAGTTTATTTTGTAATCTTTCCATTTGGTATAAACCAACTTAGAGAAAAAAGTTTTCCCTTTTTCGTGCTCGATATCGGTATAATCTGCAACAGTATTTTTATCTAAAATCGTTCCTCTACGGTTGATTAAACCCGCTTCAAAAAGCATTGATTCGGTAAGTGTAGTCTTACCACTACCCGTGTGTCCAACTAAAACAACATTTTTAATGTGTTTACTATCAAAATTTGCCATAATAATATGTTTTAATTTAGTTTTAAAATGATATCAAATTTCTGAATAAACAGAAAATAACTAAATGATATAAGTCATATAATTTTAGCACAAAAATGATTAGAATGGAATATAAATAACCCTCAAAATAACATCTGAATCTCTTTAATTCCAAATGTTCTCACGGCATCATCTTCAAGAATGACTTGTAACTTCCCTTCATTAGTCACACCTTGAATAATTCCCATAAATTGAATTTTATTTGAATCTATAAAAGGCATAGGGCTATTTATTTTAAAAAGATATTTATGATAATCATACCAAAGTTTTCCTGATTGATTTGAAAGTATGACACCACAATTCTTCTTTAGTTGAAAAATAATTCGTTCTAAAATAGTTTCAACATCGTATTCTTTTTGCATAACTGCAATCATTGATGATGCTTTTGGCAAGTTGTCGAAAGACTTTTGATTTACATTCAATCCAATTCCGACTACCGATTCTATTTTATTGTCAGATTTAAAACTATTTTCTATTAAAATTCCACCTATTTTTTTATTGTCTGACATAATGTCGTTAGGCCATTTTATAGTAAGTTTAGGAATATTATATTGCTCAAGTACTTGAATTACCGATAAAGCTGTAGCAACATTTAAGTCAAATATTTCACTAATATCTTTTAACACCTCTTTTATCAAAACACTCATTATAAGATTTTTACTTGCTTCAGAATTCCAAGTAGACCCCATTTGACCTTTTCCTTTGGTCTGATTTTTAGTAGTAACAGTTGTGAAGTTTTCTGTAATTTGACTTCTTGATAATTCTTTTAAAAAATCGTTTGTAGAATCTACGGCATCGAGTTTGATAATATTCATATGAATTATAAAAAAAGAGTTTTAAACTTATGTTAAGCATCAAAAATAATGACAAATTTTGATACCTTTGCAAACTATATAAAATTTAGATGACAAAAAATACAGTTAGTACAGATGTTTTATTGACAAACATCATTAAAGGAATAGAAGAAGTAAAGGGAAATGATATTGAAATACTTGATTTAAGAGCAATAGATACAGCCGTTTGTGATTATTTTGTAATCTGCAATGGTACTTCAAATACACAAGTTAATGCAATAGTAAACTCTATTCAAAAAATAGTTTCCAAAGAACTTAAAGACAAACCTTGGCATGTTGAAGGTACAGACAACGCCGAATGGGTATTGATGGATTATGTGAGTATAGTTGTTCATGTCTTCCAGAAAGAAATTCGCGAATACTACAATATTGAAGGACTTTGGGGCGATGCAAAAATCACAACTTTAGCAAATAAAAACTAAAAGCACAATTAAATAATGTCAGATAACAAAAAATCAGGTGGACTAAAATTCAGTCCATGGTGGATATCAGGAGCTATTATTTTTATGTTTATTCTTTTAAACATATTTAATGGCACTAGTATGCAGGATCCAACTAAAATCTCTTCTTCAAAATTTGATGAACTTTTAAATAGTGGGCAGATTGAAAAAGTTATTGTTTTCAACAAAACTCAAGCAGAAGCCTATCTTACTGCCGCAGCTCAAAAAGACAAAGCCAATAAAAAAGTTTCTAAAGATCTTTTTGGGAATCCCAATAAGGGGCCGCATTATGTTTTCGAAATTGCTGATGCTCAAAATTTTGAAAATAAGCTTATCAAAGCAAAAACAGACCTCAAGCTTAAAGACTATGATTTTAAAGTTAAAGACGATTGGTCAGGTATTATCTTTCAAATATTGCCATTTGTTCTAATAATTGGTGTTTGGATATACCTAATGAGAAGAATGTCTGGCGGTGGTGCTGGCGGTGGCGGTGGTCAAATCTTCAATATTGGCAAATCAAGAGCTAAATTATTTGACGAAAAGTCGGAAGTTAAAACTACTTTTAAAGATGTTGCTGGTTTAGAAGGGGCAAAAGAAGAAGTACAAGAAATTGTAGAATTTCTGAAAAATCCAGAAAAATATACTGTACTGGGAGGAAAAATTCCTAAAGGAGCCCTTTTAGTTGGTCCCCCTGGAACCGGAAAAACATTATTAGCGAAAGCTGTTGCTGGTGAGGCTAAAGTTCCTTTCTTTTCACTATCAGGTTCGGATTTTGTTGAAATGTTTGTAGGTGTTGGTGCTTCTCGCGTTAGAGATTTATTCAAACAAGCAAAAGAAAAATCACCTTCAATCATTTTTATTGACGAAATTGATGCTGTTGGTCGTGCAAGAGGAAAAAACAACATGTCAGGTGGAAATGACGAACGTGAAAATACGCTAAACCAGTTACTAACCGAAATGGATGGGTTTGGAACTGATACACATGTAATTGTAATAGCTGCAACTAATCGAGCTGATGTTTTAGACAAAGCATTAATGCGCGCAGGACGTTTTGACCGACAAATATATGTTGACTTACCAGATATTCGTGAGCGTAAAGAAATCTTTGAGGTTCACTTAGCGCCTCTTAAAAAAGTAGAAGGATTAGATACTGATTTTTTAGCAAAACAAACGCCAGGTTTTTCAGGTGCTGACATTGCTAATGTCTGTAATGAAGCCGCTTTAATTGCTGCAAGAAATAATAAAACAGCTGTTGACAAGCAAGATTTTCTTGATGCCGTTGACAGAATTGTAGGTGGTTTGGAGAAGAAAAATAAAATTGTTACACCTGCAGAAAAAAGAGCTATTGCTGTTCACGAAGCTGGTCATGCAACAGTAAGTTGGATGCTTGAACATGCTGCTCCGCTTATTAAAGTAACTATTGTACCTAGAGGTCAAAGTCTAGGAGCTGCTTGGTATTTACCAGAAGAACGATTAATTGTTCGTCCAGATCAAATGCTTGATGAAATGTGTGCTACTATGGGTGGTCGCGCAGCTGAGAAAGTTATTTTTGATACCATATCAACTGGAGCATTATCTGATTTGGAAAAAGTTACTAAGCAAGCACGCGCCATGGTTACAATATATGGCTTGAATGAAAAACTTGGTAACATTACTTATTATGATTCCTCAGGACAAAGTGAATACAGTTTTAACAAACCTTATTCAGAAGATACTGCAATTACTATCGATAAAGAAATTTCATTATTAATTGAAGGTCAATACAAAAGAGCCATAGAAATTCTTCAAGAAAACAAAGACAAATTGTTACAATTAGCAGATATACTAATTGAAAAAGAAGTTATTTTTAAAGATGATTTAGAAACAATTTTTGGTAAACGACCTTACCATAAAGACAATGAAGATTTGGCTGATTTGACCGTTTAAAATACATTTATATAAAAAATAAAAAAATCTTAATTCAAAAAATGCTTTTGAATTAAGATTTTTTTATCTTTGAAAGTTTTCAAATGATAAATAAAGAATTTTATACAACAATATGAGTCTTTTTAGAAAAATATTTGGTTCTGGCAATGATGCTTCCGATGAGGAAAACCTAAGTGAATATAACACTCCAAAACCTTCTAACCTTCCTGTTGACGATTTGTTTACCTTCAATTTCAAAAAAAATGGAGGTAAATTTATTTATTGTGAAAACTTAAATGAAGTTAAAGAACAATTCGAAAATATATTAGAAGAAAACGATTGGTTTGAAAGTGAAGTTTTATGTTATGAACCAAAACTGTTTAATCTGCTTGACGAAAATAAACTAACCTATACTAATCCTTCCAGTCCTAAGTTCTTTTTTGCTAGTTGCGAAAATTTAATTGCAGATGAAGGATCTGTTTTATTTTCTTCAAATCAAATTAAACATAGAAAACCAAACGAACTGCCGGATAACATAGTCATTTTGGCCACAACAAGTCAGATTTTAGAATCTAAAAGTGATGGTTTACGTACCATCAAAAAGAAATATGATAAAGATTATCCAACAAATATAACCACTATAAAATATTTTGAAAAAGTACAAGAAGAAGATTTCTTAACGTATGGTAGTTGTGCTAAAAATCTTTACTTATTGCTACTTGAAGATTTATAAAAATGAATGAAACTTTAAAGCGAGCAATTTCTGGGGCAATATATATATTGTTATTACTATCTTCTATATTATTTTCAACTGAAAGTTTTTATCTTTTATTTGGTGTTTTTTTACTAATTTCTGTTTATGAATTTTGTGACTTAATTCAAATCCATAAACTATTCCCTATTATTTTAGCATCCTTATTATATGCTATCGTAACTTTGATAAGCTCCTACAAAAAAGAAACAGAGTATTTTCTAAATAAAAATTTTAGAATTAACACAAGTATTACCATTAATATTAATAGTCTCAATACTATTTTATTGGCTATAACTTTAATCGTTTCTATAAAATGTATTATTTTTTTATTTTATGATTCCATTCAAAAAATAAGTACATCGTCAAAATATTTATATTTATTAGGTTATATTATTTTACCCTTTATATTTATTACTAAAATATCGTTTGGCGTAAATGATTATAATCCTAAAATTATAATTGGCCTATTTATACTAATTTGGACAAATGATACATTTGCATTTTTGGTTGGAAAATCTATTGGCAAACATAAATTATTTGAAAAAATTTCACCAAAAAAAACTGTTGAAGGCTTCTTAGGAGGAATACTATTTGCGATTTTTACAGGTTTTTTAATTTCAAAATATTATATCCAAGCCAATTCAACACACCTTCAAAAATCTATTATTATTTGGACTTCTATTGCTGTAATCGTTGGGATAATAGGCACAATTGGAGATTTAATTGAATCCAAATTCAAAAGAATTGCAGGTGTAAAAGACAGTGGAAAAATAATGCCTGGGCATGGAGGCATCTTAGATCGATTAGATAGTGTTATATTTGTAGCTCCATTTATATTTTTATTTTATCAAATTTTAAATTATGTTCATTAAATTCCATAAAGAAGGCGCAAAAATAATTTTCATTTCACTTTCAGTATTTGTACTATTGTTATTAGTATCTCCATTGGTTTTTACAAATCCTTGGATTTTAAAGCCCGTACAGTATTTATTATTAGCACTACTTATCATCATCTTACAATTCTTTAGAAATCCTGATAGGAGTTTAGAAATTAACGATCATACTATTATAGCTCCTGTTGATGGAAAAGTAGTAGTTATTGAAGAGGTTTTTGAACCAGAGTATTTTAAGGATAAACGCCTTCAGGTATCCATCTTTATGTCACCTATCAATGTACACGTTACTCGATATGCTACAAGTGGAAAAGTAAAATATAGCCAATATCATCCTGGAAAATATTTGGTTGCTTGGCATCCAAAAGCAAGTACTGAAAACGAACGAACAACAGTCGTTATTGAAAATAGAATATTCGGCGAAATCATGTACCGTCAAATTGCTGGAGCATTGGCAAAAAGGATTGTAAATTATGCCGAAGAAGGAATGAATGTCCGTCAAGGAAATGATGCTGGGTTTATAAAATTTGGTTCTAGAGTTGATTTATATTTCCCATTAGGAACTAAAATTAATGTAAAATTGAACCAAAAAGCTGTTGGTAACAGAACAATTATTGCAACAAAATAAATGCAGGAAAAAGATTTAGATACCCGCTTTGAAGAAGCCGTTGAAATGGCAAACACAATGACTCAAGCAGAGTTACCTCAAGATGTTCAATTGCGCTTGTATGCCCTATACAAACAATCTACCCATGGTACCATCAATAGTAGGGTTTATCCCGTTTATGATTTAAGAAATGCTTTCAAGATGAATGCATGGATGCAAATAAGTCATCTAACCCAAGAAGAATGTAAAGAATTATATATTGAAGCTATTACTTCATTAGCTAAAAAAAGATAATATGAGAAAAGTTATTTTCCTTTTATTCTGTACTCTTTTTACCCTTTTTATAGGCTCTTGTAAAAGAAAAAAATACACTGAAGTGGTAGAAGTTCCACTTCCCACAGCCCAACAAAAAATGACTATTGGTTCCCCAGATGATGTCAAAGCCGAATCTGGAGCATTTGAACTTACCAAACTTACTTATGGTTATGATGCTATTGCGCCTAATATTGATGCTATGACAATGGAGCTTCATTATTCAAAACACTATCTAACCTATACTAATAATCTAAATAAGGTTTTGGCAGGTACAGAATTAGAAAAAATTCCAATAGAAGAAATTTTTAAAAAAATGGATATGAATAATACCGAGTTGCGCAACAACCTAGGTGGTTATTACAATCATACTCTATTTTTCAACATCCTTGGAGTCATAAAAAATGAAAAACCAGCTGACACTTTGGCAAAGGCTATTGATAAAGATTTTGGTTCTTTTGATAATTTTAAAATAAAATTTGAAGAGGTTGCCGAAAAACAATTTGGATCTGGGTGGGCATGGTTGGTTGTTGATAAATCTGGCAAATTACAAGTCACGAGTACTCCAAACCAAGACAATCCTTTAATGCCACATGCTGAAATTGCTGGAACTCCAATTCTTGCACTAGATATATGGGAACATGCTTATTATTTGAATTATCAATATAAAAGAAAAAAATATATTGATACGTTCTTTACAATAATCAACTGGAAAAAGGTCAGTGATAACTTTAAAGAAGCAATTAAAAAATAATATAGCTCAACATTTAAGTGAATAACAAAAAAAAGCCTCACAATTTGCGAGGCTTTTTACTATTTAAAACTTTCTTAAATTAGATTTTAAATCTTTTTCTATCTGTTTCTGTCAAATAAATTTTTCTCAAACGAATAGATTTTGGTGTAACTTCAACATATTCATCTTTTTGAATATATTCTAAAGCTTCTTCCAAAGAAAAAATAATTGGAGGAATAATCCTTGCTTTCTCATCATTTCCTGATGAACGAACGTTAGATTGTTTTTTCTCTTTAGTTACATTTACACACATATCATCACTACGAGAGTTTTCGCCAATTACTTGACCTTCGTAAATTTCTGCATTTGGTTCAACAAAAAACTTACCACGATCTTGCAATTTATCGATAGAGTAAGGAATAGCTTTTCCTTTTTCCATAGAAATTAATGAACCTTTGTTACGTCCAGAAATTTCTCCTTTGTAAGGCTCATACCCTATAAAACGGTGTGCCATAATAGCCTCACCAGCAGTAGCAGTAAGTAATTGGTTACGCAATCCAATAATTCCACGTGATGGAATATTAAATTTTATAACCATACGCTCTCCTTTAGTTTCCATACTCAACATTTCTCCTTTACGTAAAGTAACAAACTCAACAGCTCTTCCAGAAAGAGTTTCTGGTAAGTCAATTGTCAATTCCTCGATTGGCTCACATTTTTTACCGTCAATTTCTTTAATGATAACTTGTGGTTGACCAATTTGTAACTCATATCCTTCTCTTCTCATTGTTTCAATAAGAACAGATAAGTGAAGTACTCCACGTCCAAAAACCATGAATTTATCTGCAGAATCAGTTTCGCCTAACTTCATCGCTAAGTTTTTTTCTAATTCTTTAGTTAAACGGTCTCTAATATGACGAGAAGTAACAAACTTACCTTCTTTACCAAAGAAAGGTGAGTCATTGATTGTAAACAACATACTCATTGTCGGTTCATCAATGGCAATTGTTTGTAATGCTTCTGGATTTTCGAAATCGGCAATAGTATCCCCAATTTCAAAACCTTCAACTCCAACAATTGCACAAATATCGCCAGCAATAACTTCTTGCACTTTTTTACGCCCAAGGCCTTCAAAAGTATGTAATTCTTTGATTCTAGATTTCATTATTGCACCATCTCTTTTTACCAAAGAAATTGGCATACCTTCCTTTAGTACTCCTCTTTCAAGACGACCAATAGCAATACGGCCTGTAAAAGCAGAGAAATCTAATGATGTAATCAACATTTGAGGAGTTCCTTCTGATACTTTTGGTGCTGGAACATGTTCCACAACCATATCTAAAAGAGGTTCGATATTATTAGTCATATTTTCCCAATGGTCGGACATCCAATTATTTTTAGCCGAACCATAAACTGTTGGAAAATCCAATTGCCATTCTTCTGCACCTAATTCAAACATCAAATCAAAAACTTTTTCATGAACTTCTTCAGGAGTACAGTTTTCTTTATCCACCTTATTGATAACCACACAAGGTTTTAGCCCTAAATCGATTGCTTTTTGCAAAACAAAACGAGTTTGAGGCATAGGTCCTTCAAAAGCATCTACTAAAAGGCAAACACCATCTGCCATATTTAATACACGCTCTACTTCACCACCGAAATCGGCGTGACCAGGTGTATCAATAATATTGATTTTTGTACCTTTATATACAACTGATACGTTTTTAGAGGTAATTGTAATACCTCTTTCTCGTTCTAAATCGTTATTATCAAGTATTAAGTCACCTGTATTTTCATTATCGCGAAAAAGTTGACAATGGTACATAATTTTATCAACCAAAGTAGTTTTACCATGATCGACGTGGGCAATAATTGCAATGTTTCTAATAGATTCCATCTGATTTTTTTAGGAGGTGCAAAGGTACACTTTATTTTGATAAAAAAAACCATAGCATCAATAGTTTACATTTTAATAACTCCTATTAAAAAAAAGAAGTTTAAAAGATATTTTTGGTTAAAAAACATTTTATTGTGATTTTTTTTTTATTTTTGAGTAATGAAAAATAATTACAATAAAACTTTTTTTACTTATTTTCTAGTTATTCTAATGTTGGTTTTTACTAGCCAAAGCCTTATAATAAATTTTTCTTTAAAAAATAATTATATAATTTATACTTCCTTTAGTAGTGTAGTCATTGCTATAATAGCTTTTTTATTTTTTAAAATGGCAATTAATAGAAATAAAGAATACATTAATAACCTAGAAATTGAGTTTGAAGAACTCTCAAAATCCAATGAGAGATATGACATTGTTGCAAAAGCAACAAGTGATACTATATGGGATTGGGACATCAAAACAGGAAGTTTCATTTGGAACAAAGGTATTCAAGGAGTATTTGGTTACAAAAAAGAAGATGTTGGAGATAATCTCCAATGGTGGTTTGACAAAATACATCCAGAAGATAGTTTAAAAATGTCTGTAAAGCTATATTCATTTATTGCAGAAAAATCTGAAAAATGGCAGGATGAGTATCGTTTTTGTTGTGCAGATGGGACTTATAAATATATTTTTGATAGAGGTTTTCTAGTAAAAGATGAAACCGATACTATTATAAGAATGATTGGTGCAATGCAAGATGTAACGAAGCAAAAAGAAGAAGAGCAAAGATTGAAATTATTAGAAACAGTAATTACTCAAACAAAAGATACCGTTATTATAACTGAAGCGAGTGGAATAAATACTGACATTCCAAATATAGTATATGTAAATCCTGCTTTCACAAAAATGACTGGTTATGCTGCAGAAGATGTTATTGGTAAGTCTCCAACAATATTTATGAGTAAATATTCCGTTAAAAACGAATTAAAAAAGCTTGCGGAAGCACTAAAGAAAAAAGAAGAATTTTCATTTGAATCAATAAACAAAAGAAGAAATGGAGAAGAATATTGGGTCAATTTCATGATGATTCCAATAACCGACAAGGATAATATTCACTCACATTGGATTTCAATACAAAGAGATATTTCAGTTGAAAAGGAACGCGAAAAAGAAAGAGAGCACCTTATTAGTGAGTTAACACAAAACAACAAAGATTTAAAACAATTTTCTTATATTACTTCACACAATTTAAGAGCTCCATTATCAAATTTAACTGGTCTTTTAAATCTTGTTGAAGATATTCCTATTGAAAATTTAGAATTAAAAGAAATAATAAATGGTTTTTCTAAATCTACCAATCAATTAAACGAAACTATAAATGATTTAGTTAATGTAATAATTATTAAAGACAGTCCTTCAATACAGAAAGAGAATATTGTGATTAAAGATATTTTTGAAAATGTTTTTAACCAATTAAGTTTTTTAATTAGGTTAAAAAAACCAATAATAAAAATGAATTTGGATGAGAAAGAAACAATAAATTTAAATAAATCATATATTGAAAGTATTTTACTTAACTTAATGACAAATTCATTACGCTATTTTGATCCTAAAAAACAATTAAAAATCCAAATAGCTTCTAAAAAAACAGATAATGAAACGATATTAACTTTTAAAGACAATGGAATCGGAATTGACCTAGAAAGAAATAAAGACAAAATATTTGGTTTATACCAGCGTTTTCATGATTACCCAGACAGTAAGGGACTTGGTCTGTATTTAGTAAAATCTCAAGTAGAATCTATGGGAGGAAAAATCAGTGTTGAAAGTCATGTTGGTGAAGGGACAACTTTTACTATAACATTTAAAAATAAATAAAAGATGTTTAATAAAATTTTATGTGTAGATGACGACCCAATTACTCTTATGCTTTGTAAAAAAGTAATTGAAAAATCTGAATTTTCAAAAAAAATTGATACTGCTAATAATGGTGAAGATGCACTAACTTACTTTGACAATCTCAAAATTGAACTTGCAAATAATCCGAGTATTATTTTGCCAGAGTTGGTATTTTTAGACTTGAATATGCCAGTAATGGGGGGTTGGGAATTTTTAGATCTATTTTTAAAAGATGAATATTATTTCTTTTTCCCAAATTTAAAAGTTATTGTTCTATCTTCTACAATAGACCCAAAGGATATTGAAAAGTCAAAATTATATCCCATGGTTATCGATTTTCTATCAAAACCAATAACAAAGGAAACGTTAAACTCTTTGAGTTAATAATTTAAATTAAAAGAAAAGCTTCCCAAAAAGGAAGCTTTTCTTTTAAAGCAAAAAGTTTGCAATATTATAATTTTGAAACGTGCTTAGTTAATTTTGATTTTAAATTAGAAGCTTTATTATCATGAATAATGTTTTTCTTAGCTAATCTATCAATCATAGAGATTACACCTGACAATTTTGCTGAAGCATCAGATTTATCAGTTGCTAATCTTAATGCTTTTATTGCATTACGAGTAGTTTTGTGCTGATATCTATTTAACACTCTTTTCTTTTCGTTACTTCTAATTCTTTTTAAAGCTGACTTATGATTTGCCATTTTTTCTAATATTTTTTTTAAATAAAATAATTTTTTGTAGCCCGTAGGGGAATCGAACCCCTCTTACCAGGATGAAAACCTGGCGTCCTAACCGATAGACGAACGGGCCAATGTCATCCTGGGTTAAATAATAATCTCAAAATATATTGAACTTGTAGCCCGTAGGGGAATCGAACCCCTCTTACCAGGATGAAAACCTGGCGTCCTAACCGATAGACGAACGGGCCATTACATTATTTTGTAATGCGAGTGCAAAAATACAACTATTTTTATTCCACACAATAGCAGCAAGCACTTTTTTTAATAATTTTTTAATAAGCTTTTGCAAATAAAACCCTACCCGTTGATTTTGCACCTGTTAAGACACACTTACCCTCCTCTAGAGCTCTATTTAATGGAATACAACGAATAGTAGCTTTTGTCAAATCTTTAATTTTTTCTTCAGTTTCTGGTGTACCATCCCAATGTGCAGAGATAAATCCTGCTTTATTTTCCAATACCTCTTTGAATTCTTCAAAACTATTCACTTCTGTGATATGAGTATTTCTATAATTTAATGCTTTACCGAATAAATCATTTTGAATAGTTTCTAATAAATCATTAATATGGTCAACAATAATTTCTTTTGAAATAACTCCTTTTGTTAGAGTGTCTCTTCTTGCTACCTCAAATGTTCCATTCTCTAGATCTTTTGGCCCCACTGCGATTCTAACTGGCACCCCTTTCAATTCCCATTCAGCAAACTTAAATCCAGGTTTTTGTGTTGTTCTATTATCGTATTTAACTGAAATTCTTAATTTTTTAAATCGTGTAACTAATTCATTAACAACTGAAGTAATTCTTTCAAGTTCTTCATCTGTTTTAAAAATTGGAACTATTACGACCTGAATTGGAGCTAAGTTTGGAGGTAATACCAATCCATTATCATCTGAATGCGTCATTACTAAAGCCCCCATTAAACGAGTTGATACTCCCCAAGAAGTTCCCCAAACATACTCTTGTTTTCCTTCTGCATTAGCAAACTTTACATCAAAAGCTTTTGCAAAGTTTTGCCCTAAAAAGTGTGAAGTTCCTGCTTGAAGTGCTTTCCCATCTTGCATCAATGCTTCAATACAATAGGTTTCTTCAGCGCCTGCAAAGCGTTCTGTTTCTGTTTTTAACCCTTTTATAACTGGAATCGCCATAAAATTTTGGGCAAAATCAGCATAGACATTCATCATTTTTTCAGATTCTTCTATAGCCTCCGTTTTCGTTGCATGAGCAGTATGACCTTCTTGCCACAAAAATTCAGCAGTTCTCAAAAATAAACGAGTTCTCATTTCCCAACGAACAACATTAGCCCATTGATTTATCAATAAAGGCAAATCTCTATAGGATTGAACCCAATTTTTATAAGTACTCCAAATAATGGCTTCACTTGTTGGGCGAACAATAAGTTCTTCTTCAAGTTTCGCACTAGGATCGACAATTAATTTACCGGGTTTTTCTGGATCATTTTTCAATCTATAATGCGTCACAATGGCACATTCTTTTGCAAAGCCTTCTGCATTTTTTTCTTCTGCTTCAAACATACTCTTTGGCACAAATAAAGGAAAATAAGCATTACTGTGCCCAGTTTCTTTAAACATTCTATCTAGCTCTGTTTGCATTTTTTCCCATATGGCATAGCCATATGGTTTAATCACCATGCAACCTCTAACACCTGAATTTTCAGCTAAATCAGCCTTTACTACTAGCTCATTATACCACTTGGAATAATCTTCTTCTCTTTTTGTCAAGTTCTTACTCATAATTAATTGTTTGGTACAAAAATTGTTTAACTTATTTTAACTAAATATTCCGACAAAACTAACTATTTTTGTATTGTCCAACAATAAAAATGCTATAGATATGAAAACTAATTCTTTTTTTGCAAAAAAAATATCCATTTATTCAATACTTGGATTTTTTACATTGATTGTAACTTCTTGTGGTTCTTATCAAAATTCATCGTATTATGATAATGATGGCGTCTATGGTTCTAATGAAAAACCTAAACAAATAGAAGAACCTAAATCTAATAGTGGCTATTATAAAGAATATTTCAGCAACTTAAATAAAGATAACGAACAAGTTTTTACTGATGTCGATAAATACTCTTCTTATAATGATACCATGCCAAATAATGGAAATGGAACGAATAACTTATATCAGGATCAATCAAACTACACTGGATGGGGTTCAAATCCTGATAATGTTTCTGTAAATGTTTATGAAAACAATATGGGATGGAATAATTATGGTTTTTATGGTAACAATTGGGGATACGGTGCTGGATACTATGGAAATTATTGGGGATGGAATCCATGGTATGGGCCAAGTTGGGGATGGAATCTATGGTATGGGCCAAGCTGGTATGGAAACTATGGATATGGGTATTATGGAAATAATTGGGGTTGGAATTATGGCCATTTAGGACATAATTATGCCTATTCGGGAGGAAGAAGAAACAACAATTTAATTGGAAATGGATATGGAAATTATTCTGGCAGAAGATCTTCATCAGTAATAGGAGTACCAAGAAAAAATAATAACTCTGTTTCGCCAAGAAATTCAACAAATTATACTACTAGAAATTACAATAATAACACTAACTCTTCTACAAGATCTTATACTCCTTCTAGTTCATCACCAAGATCTTACGGTGGCGGTGGTAGAAGTTATGGCGGTGGTGGTGGAAGATCTGGCGGTGGCGGAAGACGTTAAATTAAAAACAAAAAACATAAATAATATTAATATACTATGAAAAAGATTTTTGCATTAATAATAGCTAGCTTGGCTATAACTTCAATTGAAGCCCAAGATATAAATGACGCTCTACGTTATGCTCAAACAGATTTAGGAGGAACAGCAAGATTTAGAGCTATGAGTGGTGCTTTTGGAGCACTTGGAGGAGATTTTTCTTCTATAAATATTAACCCTGCTGGATCAGCAATTTTTGCGAATAATCAGGTTGGATTCACATTAAGCAATTACAATACAACTAATAATTCTAGTTATTTTGGAAATAATACTTCCGATAAAAGAAACTCATTTGATCTGAATCAAGCAGGTGGTGTTTTTGTTTTTAATAATTATAACAAAAGAAGTGATTGGAAAAAATTTGCTTTTACTTTAAACTATGATAATGCTAAAAATTTAGATAACTCCACTTTTTCTGCAGGTACTAACCCAAATAATTCTGTTGCTAATTATTTCTTAGGTTATGCCAATGGTGTTTCTTTAGGAACTTTAAATAATTATAATTTTGGGGATTTATATTATAATGAGCAACAAGCATATTTAGGATACAATTCTTATATAATTGACCCTTTAGCAAATACTGACAATAATACTGGTTATAAATCCAATGTAGCTCCTGGAGGAAACTATTATCAAGAAAATAGGACTCAAACTACCGGATATAATAGTAAACTTGCTTTCAATTTTTCTGGACAGTATACTGATAAATGGTTTTTTGGATTGAATTTAAACTCTCATTTTGTAGATTATAGACAATCAAGTAGTTTTTATGAATCCAATAGCAATCCAAAAAACGCTACTGGATCAACTGTTGATGTAATCCAATTTAACAACGATTTATATACATATGGAAGTGGATTTTCATTTAATTTAGGAACAATCTTCAAACCTGTTAAAGAAGTTCGACTTGGTTTAGCATATGAATCTCCAACATGGTATAGATTAACTGATGAGTTAAGCCAAAGAGTTACTACTTCTGGTTATGGATTAAATTCTACTCAAGATAATACGCAATATTCAGGTGTTACAACTGACCCAAATACCACAATGGTTTTTCAACCATATAAATTACAAACTCCAGGAAAGGTGACGGGTAGTTTTGCTTATCTTTTTGGTAAACGAGGCCTATTGAGTTTAGATTATGCGATTAAAGATTATAGTGGCACAACCTATAGTCCCGCCAATGATTTCTCAAATACAAATGCAATAATGTCTAGCACTTTAACTAAATCAAGTGAAGTTAGAATTGGTGGTGAATATAAAATAAGAAAAGTAAGCCTTCGTGGAGGTTATCGTTGGGAACAAAGCCCCTATAAAGATGGTAAAACCATAAGCGATTTGACAGGATATTCTGGAGGTTTAGGCTTCAATTTTGGTGCAACTAAATTGGATTTAGCATATTCATATGCTAAACGTGATTATGACCAACAATTTTTCTCTCAAGGGTTAACCGATGCTGCTAGAATTAAATCCGTAAATAACAATGTAAGTTTAACTTTATTGTTTGAATTATAATTCTTTAAAAGAAAACATATTTAAAACCATTCCTCATCGAATGGTTTTTTTATACTTCATAGATGACCAACTAACAAGCCTGAAAGTTTCGCTTCTTAAAATAAATAATGTAATTTTGCACCCCAATTAAAAAAGGTATGAGAACCAAATCGGTAAAAAAAAATAAAATCAATGTCATAACACTTGGGTGTTCAAAAAACACTTACGATAGTGAGGTTTTAATGGGACAATTAAGAGCCAGTGGAAAAGATGTTGTTCATGAAGAAGAAGGAAATATTGTAGTAATAAACACCTGTGGTTTTATTGATAATGCTAAAGAAGAATCAGTAAATACAATATTGGAATATGCTGACAAAAAAGAGAGAGGAATTGTAGATAAAGTATTTGTAACCGGATGCTTATCTGAACGATATCGTCCTGATTTAGAAAAAGAAATTCCAAATGTTGATCAATATTTTGGAACAACTGAATTACCCCTACTATTAAAAGCACTTGGTGCCGATTATAAGCACGAGTTACTAGGAGAAAGATTGACTACCACTCCAAAAAATTACGCCTACTTGAAAATTGCTGAAGGTTGTGACAGACCTTGTAGTTTCTGTGCAATTCCAATTATGCGAGGCAAACACGTTTCACAATCTATTGAGAAATTAGTTAAAGAGTCTGAAGGTTTAGCTAAAAATGGTGTGAAAGAATTAATTCTTATTGCTCAAGATTTGACGTATTACGGGTTGGATTTATACAAAAAACGCAATCTAGCTGAATTGCTTGAGAATTTGGTTAAAGTTGAAGGAATTGAATGGATTCGCTTGCATTATGCCTTCCCTACTGGATTTCCGATGGATGTTTTGGAATTGATGAAACGTGAACCAAAGATTTGTAATTACATTGACATTCCATTACAACATATTTCAGATAGAATTCTAAAATCTATGAAACGTGGAACGACAAAAGAGAAAACTACTAAACTCCTTAAAGATTTCCGTGAAGCTGTTCCTGGCATGACTATTAGAACTACTTTAATTGTTGGTTATCCTGGCGAAACTCAAGAAGATTTTGAAATTATGCGAGACTGGGTTCAAGAGATGAAATTTGAACGATTGGGCTGTTTTACGTATTCTCACGAAGAAAATACTGGCGCTTTTGCTTTGGAAGATGATGTTCCTGAAGAAGTTAAAAAAGCGCGTGCTCAAGAAATAATGGATTTACAATCGCAAATTTCTTGGGATTTAAATCAAGAGAAAATTGGGAACACTTTTAAATGTGTAATAGATCGTAAAGAAGGTGAACATTTTATTGGAAGAACAGAATTTGATAGCCCAGATGTAGACAATGAAGTCTTAATTGATGCTTCAAAATTCTATGTAAAAACAGGAGAGTTTATCAATGTGAAAATTATCGATGCCACTGAATATGATTTATATGCTGAGCCTGTTTAGAATTACAAAAAAATATTTATTTTTATACCCTTAAACAATTTGAAATGAAAACATTAAAAAACATCGTAACAATTAGCTTTATTCTGTTATCTTTTAATATAGTTTCCGCACAATATGGTGGTGGTGGAATGGGTGGTGGCATGGGAGGCGGAATGAACCGTGGCGGAATGGGTAGAAATCCCCAAAGTATGCAAAACACAAATAACTTTGGTAAAAATAAAAGCCCTGAGGAAATTGAAAAAGAAAGAGCAGAAAATCTTAATAAAAGCATTGAAAAAATGACTAAAGATTTAAATTTAGATGATCTTCAAGTAATTGTTATTAGAAAAGAAATTGAAGCAGGAGCTAAAAGTATTTCAGCAGTTACAAAAAGTGAAATTTCTAACGATGAAAAAATTAAAGAAGTCGATGCCATCAATGAAAAAACAGATAGAACAATAAATACTTATTTAAACCCAGAGCAAAAAGAAAAATATAAAAAATATATTGAAGAGCGAAAAGATAGAATGGAAAAATATAAAATGTCTAGAAATTAATATTTTCTTTGAAATATAAAAAAATCCAAAACGTAATCGTTTTGGAGTTTTTTTATGCAAATAACAAACCCTTTATGTGCTTATTTTTTAGCTACAACCGTTCCTTTAAAGAGTAACGTTTTTGGAGTTTCCTCAGCACTAGTAGTAACCGTAATAGTTTTTGAAAAAGGTCCTGCATTGGCTGCATTGAACGTAGCTTTTACATAACCTGTTTTTCCAGGTGCTATAGATTCCTTAGTGTAATCAGCATTAGTACAACCACATCCTGGTTTTACACTGGTAATTAAGACTCCTTTTTCACTTGTATTCTTAAATTCAAACTCAATTAATTTGGGAGTTCCTTGTGGAATCTCACCGACTTCAACGGTCTCGCTTTTCCAAGTTAATTGCGTTGATTTTAATTCTTTTATCATTCCATTTTTTGAGTTTGGAAGGATTGAGAATGACATTAGTACTAAAGTCAATCCAAGTAATGTAATTTTTAATGTTTTCATAATTTGTACTTTTTAATGTTACTATTCGTTTTTTGATTGTGTCCATTCGTTTGAACAATCCAAAAGTATTTCAATTACTTTCATCTCCGTGTTAAGCGGTTTCAAATGTTTGTTAATGACTTGTTAACAATGAAATACTAATCTTTTTTTTAGTAATATTACATTCGAAAACAAACAAAAATCATTACCTATTGACCAATTTGTCGTAAAACTCATGAAAGCTAAAAATCTTAATATTATAATTGTTCTGGGACTTATTGCAACGATTGGAATATTGATTGCACAATTACTTTGGACAAAAGAAGCCTTCCATTTGGAGGAAAAAAAGTTTTCACAAAAAGCAAATATTGCCTTATTGGAAGTAGTGAAGAAATTATATCGAGGAACTAATAGTGAATTCCCTTCTGCTAATCCGATTAAGAAAATGGCTAACGATTATTATATTGTCAATATTGATAATGATTTTGAGCCAAAAATATTAGAATACTATTTAAAAACCGAATTTACCAAGTTTAATATCAATACTGATTTTGAATATGCTATGTACAATTGCCAAAGTGACGAGATGGTTTATGGAAATTATATTTCTTTAACGGATAAATCCCCAGAGAAAAGAACAGTATATTTCCCTAAACACAAGAATTTAGTCTATTACTTTGCTATTCGCTTTCCAAATGAAACTACTTATTTGTTCAGTTCTCTTCGGTTTTGGTTTGTACTTTCTTTTGCTTTAATCATCATTTTATTGGTTTATGTGTATTCTATTTATACTATAATCCAACAAAAAAAATATTCAGAACTGCAGCGTGATTTCATTAATAATATGACACATGAGTTTAAAACACCACTATCTTCCATCCTACTCGCTTCTAATTATTTGAATAAACAAGAGGTCATTCAGAAGGACGAGAAATTAGAAAAATATACCGAAATCATAATCAATCAAAGTAAAAAACTCAACAGCCACATTGAACAGATTCTTACTATTGCTAAATCCGATAATGCTCCTATGAAAATGGAACTCAAAGAAGTTTCCATTATTCCAATACTAAAAGATGTAGTTGAAAACATGCAACTCAAACATGATAATTTAGTTGTCAAAATCAATGCTGACAAAGAGTTTCTTATTCAGGCTGATGAATTTCATTTTACTAATATTGTCTATAATTTATTAGATAATTCGATAAAATACTGTGAAGACAATCCATCCATAAATATTACCATTAAAGAAGAAAATAACTATGTCAAATTAGATTTTAATGACAACGGAATTGGTATTTCTAACAAAAATTTAAATTTTATTTTTGATAAATTTTATAGAATTCCCAATAGTAAAACTAATGATGTGACGGGTTTCGGACTTGGACTGTATTATGTTAAAAAGATTTGCACACAACACCATTGGAAGATTAGTGCCCAAAACAATAAAGGAAAAGGAATTACCATTTCTATTCTAATTGCAAGATAAAACCATGACAAATTATAAAATACTATACACTGAAGATGACGAAACTCTTGGGTTTCTGACAAAAGACAATCTAGAACAGTATTATGATGTTACCCATTGTGCAGATGGAGCGCTGGCTTTAACCGCATTTAAATCGGGCTCCTACGACATCTGTATTTTAGATATTATGATACCTAAAATGGACGGATTTGAATTGGCCGAAAACATTCGGAAAATCAATTCCGATGTACCGATTATCTTTCTTTCTGCCAAAACATTAAAGGAAGACCGAATCAAAGGATTGCGTTTGGGAGCTGATGATTACTTGATAAAACCATTTAGCATTGAAGAACTCCTACTCAAGATTGAAATTTTTTTAAAGCGTTCTCATAAAAATTCTATCTCTGACAAAAGTATTTATACCCTTGGAAAATATCAATTTGATAGTAAAAATTATGTAATCTTCACCAATGCTGAAAAAATAACACTCACGCAACGCGAATCGGATTTATTAAAATTGTTTTTAGACAATAAAAATGTAGTCCTTAAACGCGAAGAAATCTTAAAATCACTTTGGGGTGATGACGATTATTTTATGGGTAGAAGTTTGGATGTTTTTATTTCTCGCTTACGCAAAATAGTTGCTAACGAAAAAGGAATTGCTATTGAAAATCTTCACGGAATTGGATTTAGGTTTAGTTTAGAAAAAAACTAATTACTCAGTAATCACTCTATTAATCTGAACGAAAGTTCTTGTATAATAAGGTTCTCTAGTTGATGAAACGATAACACCAGTACTAGTGGATGAATGGATGAACTTAATTTCACCATCATTAGAAACTTCAGTAATCATACCCACATGACTTATTCTTCTGTGTCCAAACGTGGCAAAGAAAATTAAATCACCTTTTTGAGCATGTGCTCTATCAATTCTAATACCATAAGTAGCCATTTCATAGGAAGATCTAGGAAGAGTCATATTTACATTTTTAAAGGTATTAAACATCAATCCAGAACAATCAAATCCTGCACTGGTAGTACCTCCAGGACGATAATGTGTTCCTAAGTGTTCTGAAGCTTTTCCAATTAAAAAATCAGCTTTTGCCAAATTTCCAACCGGAATATTCTTTACATCAACAGCAATATCTTTTGGTGTATTAGCAATAGAATCTGCTATTTCTTCAGGGGCACTATGAATTCCTTTTTTTACAATTAACAGATAATCTACTGGAAGTCCATTTTCAATACCTGGATTTAATTTTTCCAAATCAGCGACGGTTACACCATATTGTTTTGAAATTCGATACAATGTTTCTTTTGCAAGCACCTTATGTACCACATCCACATTAGACACTACATCATCCATTTTGGTCACCTCTACTTTTTCTGGTTTTGAAGAGGTATCATCATCGACTTTCAGAGTAGTAGCTTCATGATTAGGCACTTTAATTTTAGCCCCTTTTTTTAAATTACTAGTTTTCAACTCCGGATTCATTTCACAAAGAGCTTCCATCGAGATCCCATATTGTTTGGCAAGGCTATACAAAGTTTCTTTAGGCAAAACTACATGAACAATCGTTGCCTCTTTTGGAATTACAACTACAGTTTTTTTGTCTTTAACCTCTTTGAGACTTTCTTTCTTATCCTTCTTTTCGGCAGCTAATTCTTTTTTAGATTTCTTTTCTTTTTCTTTAAAGTTTTTATTTGGAATTTTAATCTCTTCGTTCAACCGCAAGATGGCTCCTTTGGTTTTTGGATTCAATTCATAGATGCTTTTTTCAGATACTTTATATTTTAAAGCAAGTCCTAATATAGATTCACCGCTTTTAATTTTATGTTTCAATATTTTTTGGGAAAAAACATTGCCACTACAAAACAAAGCAATTAGTATAAAAATTTTAACGAATTTCATGGGTACTTATTTATGCCGAAAGAACAATACTGCCCTTTTTAAGGAGGCGCAATTTACAAATAAAATGCCTTTTACCGATGATTTTAACTTTCTTTTAATGGGTAATAATTCAATTCAAACTCATTTAAAAATTACTAATAAAGTTTATAATTCATTTACTACTGAAAGTATTTTCTTTGTTTTGGTAGTGATACCGAGGCTTAGGGTAGTACTACCGAACCTTACGGTAGTGATACCGGAACCTCGGGTAGTTCTACCGAGCCTTTTGGTATTGATACCGTAACTTAAGGTATTGATACCGATCCTGCCGGTATAGATACCAAAAGCATTGGGACCACTCACTTTTTGTAGACTAGGCATAAATTTCTGGGAGTAATCATTAGATTGTGTAAACTCTAAAAACCACCTACTATAATATCTCATAAAAAAAGCCGCCTTGTTTTGAACAAGACGGCTTTTTAATATATAAAAGTTATTACAACGGAATATTACCGTGTTTTCGTTTAGGAGTATCGACTACTTTATTTTCTAACATACTAAACGCTTTAAGTAGTTTTCTACGAGTATCTTTGGGTAAGATAACTTCATCAATAAAACCACGTTGAGCTGCTGTGTACGGATTCGCAAATAACTCAGCGTATTCCGCTTCTTTTTCTAATAATTTAGCGGCTGGGTCGGCTGCTTCGCTAATTTCTTTTTTGAAGATAATTTCAGAAGCTCCTTTAGCACCCATTACAGCAATTTCGGCACTTGGCCAAGCGAAATTCATGTCGGCACCAATGTGTTTAGAATTCATTACGTCATAAGCACCACCATAAGCTTTACGTGTAATTACGGTAACTCTTGGCACAGTCGCTTCACTGAAAGCATACAATAATTTAGCTCCGTGAACAATGATACCATTCCACTCTTGATCCGTTCCAGGCAAGAATCCAGGAACATCTTCTAACACTAATAAAGGGATATTAAAACAATCGCAGAAACGAACAAACCGTGCTCCTTTAATAGATGATTTCACATCTAAACATCCTGCTAAAAACTTAGGATTATTAGCCACAATTCCAATACTTCTTCCGCCTAAACGAGCAAAACCAACCACAATATTTTCAGCAAAATCTTTATGGATTTCAAAGAAGGAATCTTCGTCAATGATATTGGCAATTACATCATGCATATCATAGGGTTTGCTCGCATTATCAGGAACTATCGTATCTAACTTTTCACGAACCTCGTCATTAGTAACATACGGTAATTTTGGCGTCGTTTCTCTATTGTTTTGAGGCATATAGCTCAACAACTTTTTGATGTCTTCTAAACATTCTATTCCGTTTGGAGAAGTAATATGAGCCACACCTGATTTAGTAGAGTGTGTACTGGCACCACCTAATTCTTCAGAGGACACTTCTTCATTAGTTACAGTTTTAACCACGTTGGGACCTGTAACAAACATATAACTATTTACTTCAACCATCATAGTAAAGTCGGTCATAGCAGGCGAATACACCGCACCACCAGCGCAAGGTCCCATGATAGCAGAAATCTGTGGAATAACCCCACTAGATTGTACGTTTCTATAGAAAATATCAGCATAACCACCTAATGAACGAACCCCTTCTTGAATACGAGCCCCACCAGAATCGTTCAATCCAATCATAGGCGCACCACTTCTCAAAGCCATATCCATCACTTTACAGATTTTCTCTGCGTGCGTTTCTGACAAAGCACCTCCAAAAACCGTAAAATCTTGTGCAAAAACATACACTACTCTGCCATTAATGGTTCCGTAACCCGTTACCACACCATCCCCGTAATAGATTTCTTTTTCCATTCCGAAATCGGTAGTTCTGTGAGTCACCAACATTCCGATTTCTTCAAAAGAACCTTCATCCATAAGATATTCTACACGCTCACGTGCTGTTAGTTTTTTCTTATCGTGATGTTTGGCTATTCTTTTCTCTCCACCGCCTAATTTGGCAAGGGCAATTTTATCGTTTAATATTTTAATTTTATCTTCCATTTTTTTCTTTTTTAGAGAATAGAAACTAGAGAAAAGAAAATAGACCATTCTAAAACTTTAATCTCTATATTCTTTTTTCTATGTTCTATATTCTTTTTACTCAATTGGTAATCGCAAGATTTTTGTATCAGCTAGATATTGTTTTAAAGCTATCATCGCCGCAATTTCTGCTTCTGTATCTAGATTAGCTTTCATTTTTTCAGGATTGTAATACGCTTTCACAAAACCAGTATCAAAATCGCCTGAACGGAAGGCTTCGTGCTCCATTACAAATTTTCCGAAAGGTAAGGTAGTCGCTACTCCTTCTACATGATAGTTGTCTATCGCTTTTATCATCAACTCTATAGCTTCTTCACGAGTTTTTCCGTAAGTAACCAATTTAGATAACATTGGGTCATAATAAATTGGTACATCCATTCCTTCTTCAATACCATTATCGACGCGAATTCCTTCTCCAACAGGTAATTTATAAGTACTTAAGAAACCAACGTTAGGTAAGAAATCATTCATAGAATCTTCAGCATATACACGAAGTTCCATTGCGTGACCATGAATCATTAAATCTTCTTGTTTGATAGTCAATTCTTCACCACGAGCGACACGAATTTGCAATTCAACTAAATCCAAACCAGAAACCATTTCGGTAACCGGATGTTCTACTTGCAAACGCGTATTCATTTCCAAGAAATAGAAATTGTGTTTGTCGTCCATTAAGAACTCAACCGTTCCTGCTCCAAGATAATCACAAGCTTTAGCTACTTTTACAGCAGCTTCCCCCATTTTTTTACGCATTTCAGGAGTTAATATTGACGATGGTGCTTCTTCCACCACTTTTTGGTGACGACGTTGAATGCTACATTCTCTTTCAAAAACATATAATACATTTCCAAAACTATCTGCCATAATTTGAATTTCGATGTGACGCGGTTTGGTTACATATTTTTCAATAAAAACAGAACCATCCCCAAACGCAGAAGTAGCCTCGCTAATCGCTCTATCCATTTGTGAAACAAAATCTTCTTCTCTTTCAACGATACGCATTCCTTTTCCACCACCACCCGCAGAAGCTTTAATCAAGATAGGGAATCCTACTTCTTTAGCAGATCTTTTGGCTTCTTCAATATCTGTAATGGCGTGGTCAATACCCGGAACCATTGGAATATCATAATGCATTACCGCTTCTTTAGCCGCTAGTTTACTACCCATCATTTCGATGGCTTTCGATTTTGGTCCGATGAAAATGATATTGTTTTTTTCACACTCTTCAGCGAAAGCACTATTTTCGCTCAAGAAACCATAGCCTGGGTGAACAGCATCTACGCCAAGTTCTTTACAAACTTCAATGATTTTATCACCCCTCAAATACGATTGACTTGAAGCAGCCTCACCAATGCAAACCGCTTCGTCGGCATATTTTACGTGAAGTGCATTTCTATCTGCAGTTGAAAAAACAGCAACTGTTTTGATGCCCATTATTTTAGCAGTTTTCATTACCCTAATGGCAATTTCACCTCTATTGGCAACTAATATTTTTTTAATTTCTTTCATATATTTATTTTAATTTGCCACGAAGACACTAAGTCGCTAAGTTTTTTTTAGTAAATGAATAAAAACTTAAAATTCTTTGTGTCTTTGCGCCTTTGTGGCTAATTTAGTGTCTTATTATTCGAATTCAATTAATAATTGTCCTTTATCTACGGCATGCCCTTTTTCAACAGCAATCGATTTAATAACCCCATCTCGTGGAGAAAGAAAACTATTTTCCATTTTCATGGCTTCCAAAATCAACAATGGGTCATTTTCTTTAACTGTTTGACCTACTTCAACACTGATTTCTAGAATTAAACCAGGCATTGGAGCTTTAATAGCATTCACCACTTTAGTTCTACCACGCTCAATACCCATACTTTTGATTAACATGTCCAAAGCATCAGCGATAGCCACTTCATAAGTATTGTTGTTGACTTTTATTGTATATTTTTTTGCTATAAAATCAGCAGATACAATTTCTACTTTATAGGGTTTGTGGTCTTTCAGCACATGGAATTTATTGTTTTCCACACTCACGGCATCCAGATTTTTAAGGTCACTTTCGTTTAAATCAAAACTAATTGCATGATTAACCGAAAGGGTATAAGATGTACTCATAAGGCATAAATTTTATTTTGTCGTAAATTTATAAAAACGAAATCGATTGAGCTATGACAAAAGTCAACTAATTTGCTTATTTGATATAGGTTTATTTTAATTGAAATTTAAAATATAAAGTTGGTATTTTAGCTTATTTTTGTTTTATAATCGCAACTAAAATCATATGAGAATTTCTTTAAGTTTACTAATTTATTTTTTAATTATTACTACTGGTTTTTGTCAAAAAACAATAAAAGAATACAGATCATTAGCTAAAGAATATGGCTATAAAGAAGACTTTAAAAAAGCTATTGATTGTTATAGCAAAATTATAGAATTGAATCCTAAAGATAGTACTGCTTATTTTGATAGAGCTGTTTTAAAAGAAGCAACCAAGGATTTTAAAGGAGCCATTGAAGATTACACGATTGAAGGAAAAATTAATCCTTCCGAACCTGATAATTTTTTTCTAAGAGGAATAGACCGATTGAAAATTAAAGATTATGATAATGCTTATGCTGATTTTGAAAAAGGAATTGAAATGGAACCAGACAATCCAGATGCGTATCGGTATAGGGGACAAATAAAAGAAATTAGAAAAGATTATAAAGGGGCTATGGGGGATTTTAGCAAAGCCATTGAAATTCAACCCCATTCAAATAGTTACTGCGATAGGGCATCATTAAAATCTCATTTAAAAGATTATGACGGGGCTATTACTGATTTGAATAAAGCTATAGAAATTGACCCTTTATTTGATCAATATTATTTTAATAAAAGCAATATTTATATAAAAAAAAATGATTTAAAAAAAGCTTTAAACGATATTAATATAGCCATCCAATTAAACAATAAAGACCCTAAATACTACTTAAAAAGAGCCACGATAAAAATTAAACTAGGCCAAAAAGATAGTGCATGTGAAGATTATACTTTTTATAAAAAATTGGGAGGAGCATTAAAGAAAAATATAAAATGCAACTAATCATAAACGTAACAATGAAAAAAAAATACTTATCCTTATTTCTAATTGTATTTAGTACGACAGCATCATTCTGTCAATTAGAATCTGCCTATATTGAAGGGACTACACAAGGGACAACTTATCATATCAACTATTTAGACACTAAACACAGAAACTTACAACCCGAAATCGAGAAGTTGTTAGTTGATTTTGACTTTTCTGTTTCTACATATAATCCCTATTCAATTATAACAAGGGTTAATCAGAATGATAAAGATGTCGAAGTAGACCACTATTTTAAAGTGTGTTTTAAAAAAGCCAAAGAAGTCTGGAAAAATACAAACGGAGCCTTTGATCCCACTGTTTTACCTTTAACAAATGCTTGGGGATTTGGTCCTGGAAAAAAAATGACAATTGAAAAATCAAAAATTGATAGTATATTACAATTTGTGGGGTTTAATCTAATAAAACTAAAAGGAAATAAGATAATTAAAAAAGATCCAAGAGTATCTTTAGATTTTAATGCTTTTGCTCAAGGTTATTCTGTTGATGTGGTTTCTCATTTCTTAAATAAAAAAGGAATTAAGTCTTATATCGTTGAGATTGGTGGCGAAGTATATGCTAAAGGAACTGATATTAATGGAAAGGTTTGGACTGTAAATTTAGAAGAACCAAAAGATAATAAAACATCTATAAACAAAACAATAGCGATAGCTACATTAAATAATTCAGCTATTTCAACTTCCGGAAATAATCGCCGTTATTTTATTGAAAATGGCGTCAAATATGCACATCATTTAGATCCTAAAACAGGGTATCCTGCAAAAAACAATTTATTAACAGCCTCTGTATTTTCCAAAAACTGTATAACAACCGATTCCAATGCGACTGGTATTTTGGTTATGGGATTAGAAAAAGCAAAAGTATTTTTAGAAAATCATCCAGAATTAGAAGCTTTTATAATTTATTCTGATGAACAAGGTAACTATAAGTATTATAAAACAGATGGAATAAAAAAGATTATAGAATTCAAATAATAAAAAGGTCCTATACAAATTTATATCTTTTTGATGTTTCTTAACCAGCCGTAATGAGTCCAAAAAAAAAGCTATTTCACAATTGCAAAATAGCCTTCTTTTATTTAAAAATATCCTATTATTTTTCCAATACAACTTTGTACGTAGAAGTTGCATTATCATCTGAAACATTTATTATATAAATCCCGTCATTAAATGATGAAAGATCTATTTTTTTAGTCGTAGATGATGTCGCTACTTTTATTTCTTCATTGTAAATAACTTTACCTGTAATATCAACTACTTGAATGTTTTTAATATCACTTTTCAAGTCTAAATTAAATATTCCTTTTGACGGTATAGGATAAACTACAGCTTCTGGTGCACTAGCAAAAGTTTCAGTAGCTAAAGTTGGTGTCCACGTAAGAGTCATGTTTGAAAAACTTGCATTAGTTGGTGTTGAACTAACTGTTGTTGTACCTTTTGTAAAAGGAAAATAAGCAACGGCAGTACTAGTACTTCCATGATCCCAAGTTTCTTCTACTGCAACTCGATAATTACCATTAGTCACAACTGTTCCTGCGGCATTAGTCCCATTCCAAGTTATTGTTTGTATTGCACCTGAAGCCCATGACATAGAAGAAGTTGAACTTACACCTGCACCTGTAACATTAGATGAAGATGCTGTCGTCCAAGTTGGAGTATGGCTCGTTGGAACGCCTCTACCTGCCTGATACAATGTTTTTACAAAGCTCCAAGTAGTGCCAGTTGTGTTGTATTCAATCCAAACTGAAAAAACTCTTTTTGTTCCAGAATAGGTTGAACTATGCGCAACCTCCCCAATCTTAAAAGTTAATGTACCAGGAGTTGATTGTGCCCTTAAAGATGTTGAAAAGCATACTATTAATGCTATGACAACCAATTTGTAAATTTTTTTCATGATTGTTATATTTATTTTTAATTATAATCTATTTTTTATCTTCTAATTCTAATTTAATAGAAATTTTAGCTGTTTCTGCTAATGTTTTCTTAGCCATTGCAGGAACTTCCAATTTATAATCACTTAACTTCACAGTAAATGTTCCTGAAATCCCTAATTTCCCTCCAGTATTTGTCACAGTAACTTTAGTTTTTACTTTATTAGTTACTCCATGAATAGTTAATTCACCATCTACTTCATAACTTCCAGGTTTTCCATCGAATCCAGCAAGTTTTCCTTTGAAACTAGTTTTTGGAAGTTTATCACTTTCCATATAGTTTTCATTGAAATGCTCTTCCATTAAAGGAGATTTAAATTTGAATGATTTCACCATTCCCTGTACGACAAGTTCTCCAGTAGTTTTATCAAAAATTGAAGATACCGTTGTGCTAGTTCCAATTACTGGATCCATAGCTCCTGGAACGGTAGCATCAAATCTAATTTCTCCAGTACGCGTCATCATTTTTTGAGAGAACATTACAGAAGAAAAAACTAAACATACGATTGTTACTATAATCTTTTTCATATTTATTTTGATTTTATTTAATTATTTAATTTTTAATATTATTGTGGATAACCGTTATTAACCCAATTTGTAATAGTTGTTATACTTGAACTAGACAACGGCGCACCAGATTTAGGCATTCTATCTGCAGTACATGAACTAGCTTGAATACTACACAATAAACTAGGAGCACCTTGAGCTCCTTGAGAATAACCATTAGCTCCATTATCATGTTGATAATCTACGACATTTTGATAAGTATCTAAACTTGGAAAATATTGTTGTCCGTTTTGCGAATGACAATTCACACATAAATTGTCTAAAATAGGCTTAACGTTTGCCGTATAAGTTGGGTTAAGAACAACTCCTTCTAAATCTTGTTGCGTTCTAGAATCACAAGAAACAAAGAAAGTAATTCCTACTAATATCGCTGCTATACTAAATTTTATATTTTTCATATCTATTTATTATTAAAAAACTCTATACATATTAAATCCGAAGAAAATACCTTTACCACCATTAATTCCAGATGCAGTTGTATAATAAGCAACATCATTCATTGTTTGGCTATTAGATAATACTAATTGAAACACATGTCCTCCTGTTTCAATATCTAAACCTAAAGTCATAGGATTATGATATGGATAAGTATATGCTTCTGGAAGATTTACTCTTGCTGCATAGTCTAAATTAACACTTAATCTTTTTGAAATTTTACATCTTGCACCAGTTCCAACCAAATAAGTATTTTTCTGATCTGTAAGTTCATCATATAAATTTTTATGAACCAAAATTGGATTCACTTCAAGTGATATCGAATTATTAATTTTTCTTGAAATAATTAATTGAGAAGTATAGGCGAAACGATCATCAGTTCTTAACTCAGGATATAAATCTGTTTTTAAATCACTTCTTATATCCATAGTATTGTACCCTACAATTGTAACAGGAAAACCACCATCCATTTGATTAGCAAATTTATATTTAGCCGCTAATTCATATGTTTTTTGAAAAGTATGTCTTGACAAACCTAAAGATAACCAATTGGTAACACCGTATATACCACCAAACTTAGTAAAAGCAGCATCTAAACCAAAAAAGTTATTTAGACCATTAGTTAAATCACCAAAACGGTGAGAAACTAGAAAGTAAAATTCTCCTTTTTGAGGAAGTTTTGTCGATTGCATGTTGGCAATTTGCAACCCTTTGAAAGCTGCAGATGAGATCTCTTTTTTGTCCGATTTTGTGGCATTTAATTCATTCATCAAATCGTCTTGTGCATTGGCAAACCCAAAGCAAAAAAGAAAGAAAACAGAAAGTGTAATTTTTAGTAGTTTCATTTTTTTAATTAATTATTTATTTATAGAACATTGATCTAATTTTAATTCGCCCAAAAGGTCATCATAACCAACCACTCTACCTTTGATTGTTAAAGATTGACCACTTTTGACAGAAGCATCAGCTGTGGTAAAACCACAGTTAACTGTTCCATCAACAATTACTTCTTTGTCTTTAACAGAAGAAACTACTCCAGTAATAGCAACTGGTTTTTCAAGATATTTTTTGTTTGCTGCATCAGCATTAGCCGTAAATTCAGCAATAATATCTTTTGTTTTTAATGTAAATGCGGCTGCTTCTGATTTAACATCTCTTTTACCAAGATTATTAACCATATAATCTTTTATAATTGGTAAAATGAAATAACCTCCGACAACTAATACGAGAAGTATAAGTGCAATTTTAAGTTTTTTACTCATCCTAATTTAATGTTAATTTTTATAATAAAAAATGTTTTATTTTCATTTTTATACATCGCAAAAATAGATATTAAGAGCGATTATTAAAACTATTTTTCTTAATTTATTCTTAATTCACAATTTAAGAAATCAATATTTTTTATGATTTAACTAATGAAAAAGTGATTAATCACAATTTTAATGCATAATTCTCAAATAAAATAACAAAAAATAGATAAAACTTATTTTTAAGCTAAAAAAATGATGTTATCAGATTTAATATTATAAAAAATGCTGCGCTTACAAAACTAAAAGTCCAAATTCCCGTAATGTTATAAATGGTTTAGAATACCAAAACAATTCAAAATTTTCAAACGATGTTTCAAAATCAGATTTCAACTGTGTAAATGTTAGTTTGTAATCATTAAAAACAGAAATGGTTTCTAATGTTTTGATTAACCATTGTGCTTTGTCTTTATCTAATGAAATTTCAAAAGATTCGCTTTTATCGTGAAAAGTTAATTTCGTCATTTCCCAAGAATTCCCTTTTTTAGATTTGATAAATGCTTCTGAAATAGGCTTTCCTCCTATCCAAACAATTTTGGCAGAGGATTTGATATTGAAATCTGTTTCTTTTTCCAAGCAAGTAACAATATAATCAGCAGGGATTTTAGTGTTTGGAATTTTAAAGTCAAACCAGTCTTGTAAAGGATAATCAAAACAAATTCCGTGCATGTAATTGAACAATGATTTCTTTAATCCAAAACTAAATTTATCATGATTGATACCTGTTTTGTCTTTGAAATTGATATCGTTATTGGCAAAAGTGATTTCGTTTTGTTCTGGAATTACTCCAAACTCTTCGGGAAACATTCCTATTGGCGAATGTGTTGTCATGGCAAATTGATGCCAAAAACCGCTTTGTAAAATTCCTAATTCAAACAATTGACGTACCATTTCTAAACTATCGACCGTCTCTTGAATGGTTTGTGTTGGATAACCATACATTAAATAGGCATGAACCATAATACCACTTTCAGTGAAATTGCTTGTTACCTGAGCTACTTGTTCAACGGTTACACCTTTTTTTATCAATTCTAAAAGTCGGTCGGAAGCTACTTCCAATCCACCTGAAACCGCAATGCAACCAGATTCTTTTAATAAAACACATAAATCAGCTGTAAAACTTTTTTCAAATCTAATATTGGTCCACCAAGTGACTACTACCTTTCGTTTGATGATTTCCAAAGCCACTTCTCGCATTAAAGCCGGAGGTGCGGCCTCATCAACAAAATGAAATCCATTTTCACCCGTTTGCGCAATCATTTCCTCAATTCTATCCACTAGAATTTTAGCAGCAATAGGTTCGTAAAGTTTAATATAATCCAAAGAGATATCACAAAACGTACATTTTCCCCAATAACATCCGTGCGCCATGGTGAGTTTATTCCATCGACCATCGCTCCATAAACTGTGCATTGGATTCGCAATTTCAATAACTGAAATGTATTTATCTAACAGCAAATCTGAATAATCGGGTGTTCCAACTTCACTTTGTTTGTAATCTGATTTTGTAGAATTGTTTTTATAAACTACTTTACCCTCTTCTAGAAGAAAAGTACGTTTATATTCTTTATCAATTATCACTTGTATATTATCAATTATCAATTGAATCGGTAGTTCGCCGTCATCTAAAGTAATAAAATCGAAGAATTCAAAAACACGTTTATCTTTTAATTCCCGAAGTTCTGTATTTGGGAAACCACCACCCATGGCAATTTTAACTTCAGGAAAATATTTTTTAATAAATTGAGCCGAACGAAAAGCACTGTATAAATTGCCCGGAAACGGTACCGAAAAACAGATCAATTTAGGTTGTACTTTTTCAATTCTTCCTTTTAGAATTTTAAGTGTAATTTTGTCAATATAAGTACTTTCTTTTTGCAAATGTTGATACAATTCATCAAAGGAATTGGCACTTCTTCCTAAACGTTCAGCATAGCGACTGAACCCAAAGTTTTCATCAATACATTCTACTATAAAATCGGACAAATCTTCTAGAAATAATGTACATAAATATTTGGCTTTATCTTGTATTCCCATTATTCCAAAAGCCCATTCCATATCGTCAAGTTGTGAAAATCGAGACGCTTCTGGAAGAAAATTTCCGGAGCAAATTTGACGTGCTAGCGATGGATTTTTTCCTTGAAGAAATTCAATTACAGACTCTATAGTTTTGCTGTAGCCCTCTTGAAGAGAATATATTCGTTGAAGGTTATTCTCTGTAAGTTGTAATTGGCTAACTGTTGAAAAAATATTTTGTAATCCTTCTTTTGAAAACAATTCTAAAATCACTTCAATTCCCAAATCCATTTGAAAAGCCGATATACTTTTGGTATTTAGAAACCCTTTTATATAAGCCGTTGCTGGATACGGAGTATTAAGTTGTGTAAAAGGAGGCGTTATTAAGAGAATATCTTTCAATAGAATGGTTTTTTGCAAAAGTAAAATTAATATTCTAGGAATTAACAATTATTGCGAAAATTGAATTTGTAAATTGAAATCTAATTTTAAGTACTTTTGTAAAAAAATAACCAATGTCAAGCGATTATATTAGCTATCAAAAATCAGGATATTTCACTAAATTAATTACCGATTATTTAGATGAAAAGTCAGAGTTAAAACAATTATATAATCGTTTTCCAAAGATTAAAAATTTCAAAGACCAAATTGAGGAAAAACTTAACAATTTCTCTTTTGAAATTAGGCAAGTTTTAGTTTCTGAATTAGAGAAACAATATTCTAATTTTGAAGTTTCTGAAATTACATTAAATAATATTACTCTATTAAAAGATTCCAAAACTTTTACAGTAACAACTGGACATCAACTAAATCTATTTACAGGTCCATTGTATTTCTTGTATAAAATTGTTTCTACTATCAATCTATGTAAAGAATTAAAATCAAATTATCCTGAATATAATTTTGTTCCAATTTATTGGATGGCTACAGAAGATCATGATTTTGAAGAAATCAATTATTTCAACTTTAAAAATAAAAAAATCAAATGGAATTGTGAAAGCTTTGGTCCTGTAGGAAGACTTTCAACTAATAATTTAAATGAAGCTTTTAAAAATTTTTCAAATGAAATAGGAATTGGTGAAAATGCAGAATATCTAAAATATTTATTCCAAAAATCTTATTTAGAACATTCTAATTTAGCTGATGCTACACGATTCTTAGCTAATGAATTATTTAAAGCTGAAGGGCTAGTAATCCTTGATGGAGATTCAATTGACTTGAAAAAGTTGTTTATTCCTTATATAAGAAGAGAACTTTTAGAACAAACTTCATTTAAGAAAGTTACCGAAACCATTACACTTTTAAAAGACTATTTTGTTCAAGTAAATCCACGTGAAATTAATTTGTTTTACATTGATCATAATCTTCGTGAACGAATTGTTTATGAAAATGGGATTTATAAAATCAATAATACTTCCCTACAATTTAGTGAAAGTGAAATTTTAGACGAATTAAAAAATCATCCTGATAAATTTAGTCCTAATGTAATTTTACGCCCATTATATCAGGAAATTATTTTACCTAACCTATGTTACATTGGCGGTGGTGGTGAATTAGCTTATTGGTTGGAATTAAAGTCAAATTTTGAAGAAAACAACGTTACTTTTCCAATACTTTTACTTCGGAATTCTGTCCTATTGACTACAAAAAAACAAGCCGATAAAGCAGCTAATTTAAATTTGAGCTGGGCAGATTTATTTTCAAATCAACAAGAGTTATTCAATAAAAAAACAAAAGAATTTTCTAGTTTAAAAATAGATTTTACGGAACAAAAGGAAGTTTTGAAAAAACAATTTGAAAATTTATCATCAATAGCTAATCAAACAGACAAATCGTTTATTGGTGCCGTAAAAGCACAAGAAACTAAACAAATAAAAGGTGTTGAAAATTTAGAAAAAAGGTTGTTAAAGGCTGAAAAAAGAGTTCATGCAGATAAATTGGACCGCATTTTATTACTTCAAAATGAATTGTTTCCAAACCAAAGTTTACAAGAACGAAAATCTAACTTTTCTGAGTTTTATTTGGAATATGGACAAAAATTATTCTCCTTATTGTTACTAAAATTAAAACCATTAAAACAAGAGTTTAAAGTTTTAATACTCTAAAAAAAAATATTTTCTTTAATAGTCTAACATAATTATTACATAGAATATAAACTAGAAAAAAGTTACTATTTGCAAATAAAACTTTTAAAACTGAGTTTGTAACTTCAATCTAAAGTTGTACTTTCGCACCCGAATTTAAAATAAATAAATTAAAATAAAAATGGCTACAAATAGAACATTTACAATGATTAAGCCTGATGCTGTTGAAAAAGGACACATCGGTGGGATTTTAAATATGATTGCTGAAGGTGGTTTCAAAATTGTTTCTTTGAAATTGACTCAATTAACTATAGCTGATGCTCAAGCCTTTTATGCTGTTCACGCTGCAAGACCATTTTTTGGTGAGTTAGTTGAATTCATGACAAGAGGACCAATCGTTGCTGCTATCTTAGAAAAAGATAATGCAGTTGAAGACTTTAGAAATTTAATTGGTGCTACTAATCCAGCTGATGCTGCTGAAGGAACAATCCGTAAAAAATATGCAACTTCAATTGGAGAAAATGCAGTTCATGGTTCAGATTCTGATGAAAATGCAGCTATCGAAGGTGCTTTTCATTTTGCTGGAAGAGAGCAATTCTAATATTTAGCACAACAACTGACTGAGTTCAGTGATTAGAGTGCCTAAAAAATAAAAAACCCGTTTCAATGAAACGGGTTTTTCTATCTTAAAACTATTTCTTTTACGACTTCTTTTCGAAGTTCTTCGTTTAGCATGCTAATAATTTTTTGCTTCCCATAGCTCAATTCTTCTCTTAAAACAGCCGAAGTTAATTTAACATACAATGTACTTCCTTTCAGAATAACTTCTTGAGTATAACTATTTACACCATTTCCCATAAGTGACTTCCACGCTTGTTCCACATCAATTTTATCCATACCTGATTCCAATTTATTTTGTTGAATAAACTGTTGTAAAACTTCTGAAATAGAACTTTGATTGCTTAAACGTTTTGCCATTTTTGAATAATTAATTTTAACCTATTTTATTGAAAAGGGGACTTGTCGTTTGTAATGATATTCTAAATTGGCTTTATTCTTAAGAACTAAAACAGAATCCTTAACTTCAATAATTTCTTCTTTCCACTTTCCAAAATTAGTTGAATAATTTATATAAAAATCCCCTCCAACTTTTGAAATAGTAATATTCTCCTTTATATTATTAGTTAAATAAGTTCCATTCAATTGCGGCATCACTTTTTGGCGAAATCCAATATTATTTTTGATTTCAAAAAAATCAATTGTTTCATTTACTTTATATTCCTTCTTATCTCCTTGAGGAAGTTTAACTTTTTGAATCTCCCAATAACCATTTATTTTGGCAATATCTTTATCCGTGATAGTTTGCTTACAAGAAACTATTACTACTCCGATAAGGAAAAATACAATTATTTTTTTCATAGTATAAATAAAATCTAAAATTACAATTTATTTTAAAGAATAAAAAAGTATTTTTGATTAAACCTATTTGCTATTAATTATTCAAATAAAATAAAATTTGCCATGAATAAAATTTTACTCTTATTAATTATAACTCTTTTTATTTTAGGTTGTAGCGCTGAACATGCCACAGACTCATCTCCAATAGTTGAATCCATGTACTTTCCTCCAAACGATGGCAGCAATACTTGGGAAACCAAAACTATTTCTGATTTAGGTTGGAATCAAGATGCAGTACAACCTCTTTTAGATTATTTACAATTAAAAAACTCAAAATCTTTTATGATTTTAGTAAATGGCAGGATAGTAATGGAAAATTATTTTAATGGTCATACTGCAACAACTCCTTGGTATTGGGCAAGTGCTGGTAAAACATTAACTTCAATTGTAACTGGAATTGCACAACAAGAAGGTTTTGTAAATATCAATAATAAGGTTTCTGATTATATTGGGACAGGTTGGACAAGTGAAACTTTAGCTCAAGAAAATTTAATTACTTGCAAAAATTTATTATCAATGACTTCAGGCTTGGATGATGCTTACAATGACAATTCAGATTCAACGTTAGATGACTGCGTTATTCCTTCTTGTCTAATTTATAATGCAGATGCAGGCACCCGATGGGCTTATGACAATGTATATGTAAAACTGCAAGATGTAGTTGCTAATGCAACGAACCAAACTTGGAGCAATTATTTCAACACAAAACTAAGTACTAAAATTGGTATGACTGGTTCTTGGATTCAATCAGACAATAACAGCGTGTTTTGGAGCACCACAAGAAGTATGGCGCGGTTTGGTCTAATGGCACTAAACAATGGACTTTGGAATGGAACACAAGTAATCAATCAAACCTATTTTAATTCTGCAACTAACACTTCACAGTCTATTAATCAAGCTTATGGCTATTTATGGTGGTTAAACGGAAAAGCAAGTTATCATTTACCACAGAGTCAATTGCAATTAAATGGGAGTATAATTCCACACGGACCAAATGATATGTTTATGGCATTAGGGAAAAACGACCAAAAAATATATGTTATTCCAAGTAGGAAAATGGTAGTAATTAGGATGGGGAACGCTGCAGATTCTGTAAATATGGCATTATCAAATTTTGATGATGCTCTTTGGCAAAAAATAAGTGCCTTATATCAATAGGGCACTCTGTAATCTATTTGAATCTTGAATTAAAGAATTTTATTAAAGCATAAAAAAACAAAATAAAAGTAACAAGTTCTAATCCCATCGAAAAACTAGCAAACCATTTCTCAATAAATTTAGCTAAAACTTCAATTACAAAGCAAATTAGAATCAATAGTAATGGAGAAGCAGATTTAAAAAATAAAAAAAACCTATTCATACGCTAATTATTTAAAGAAACTGTCTACAAATTCATATTTATTAAACACTTGTAAATCTTCAATACCTTCGCCCACACCTATATATTTTACAGGAATTTGAAATTGATCGGAAATACCAATTACTACACCACCCTTTGCCGTCCCATCTAATTTAGTTACAGCTAAACATGAAACTTCTGTTGCAGCTGTAAATTGTTTTGCTTGTTCAAAAGCATTTTGACCTGTAGAACCATCTAAAACTAAAAGTACATCATGAGGAGCCTCTTCCGATACTTTTTGCATTACACGCTTTACTTTAGAAAGCTCACTCATCAAACCAACTTTATTATGTAAACGACCAGCAGTGTCTATAATAACAACATCTGCGTTTTGAGAAATTGCGCTTTGCAAAGTATCAAAGGCAACCGACGCAGGATCACTTCCCATTTGTTGTTTTACAATAGGAACCCCTACTCTATCAGCCCAAATTTGTAATTGATCAATTGCTGCGGCTCTAAAAGTATCGGCGGCACCAAGAACAACTTTATATCCAGCTTTTTTGAATTGATAAGCTAATTTTCCAATAGTTGTTGTTTTTCCAACACCATTTACACCAACAACCATAATCACATACGGCTTTTTGTTGGCTGAAATTTTAAATTCCGATTCTTCACCCGATTTAGTTTCAGATAAAAGTCCTGATATTTCTTCACGAAGAATTTGATTTAATTCATCAGTTCCTAGATATTTATCATTGGAAACCCTTTCTTCAATACGCTTGATTATTTTCAAAGTAGTTTCAACACCTACATCAGAAGAAACTAGAATTTCTTCTAGGTTATCTAAAACTTCATCATCAACTTTAGACTTTCCGGCAATAACTTTAGTAAATTTAGAAAAAAACGAAGTCTTTGTTTTCTCTAAACCTTTATCTAATGTTTCCTTTTTTTCTGAGGAAAATATTCTTTTAAAAAAACTCATTTATATAATTTATGTTTTAGAAATAAGGAATTAAAAATAACTTTTTACCTTACAAATAAAATTAGAGACAAATATAAAAATAAAAAAGCTACCCGTAAGAAAGTAGCTTTGATATAAATTTTATTTAGGATTTATTTCTTTTGCAAGAAAGCATCCACCTCTTCTGGAGTCATAATGCTTTCAACGAAAGTATATGCACCTGTTTTAGGAGACTTAACCATTTTAATAGCTTTGGTTAATCTTTTAGAAGCTGTCTGTAATGTTGCAACGGTCTTTTTTGCCATGATTCAATGAGTATTTGAAATTTTATAAGAAAAATTTCTAATTATTTAATTTCTTTATGAACAGTCATTCTCTTTAAGATTGGATTAAATTTTTTAATCTCTAATCTATCTGGAGTATTCTTTTTGTTTTTGTTTGTAATGTAACGAGAAGTTCCTGGAAGACCAGTTGCTTTGTGTTCTGTACATTCTAAAATTACTTGAATTCTATTACCTTTCTTTGCCATCTTACTTTATTTTTATTGGATGAAGGATTATTTAATAAATCCGTTAGCTTTTGCCGTTTTCAACACAGCAGCTAATCCATTTTTATTGATTGTTTTAATTGTAGAAGCAGCTACTCTCAAAGTAACCCATCTGTCTTCTTCAGCAAGATAGAAACGTTTTTTAACTAAGTTTACAGAAAATTTTCTCTTAGTTTTGTTCATTGCGTGAGAAACATTATTTCCTACCATCGCTCTTTTACCTGTAAGGTCACAAACTCTTGACATTATACTTATCTTTTATCGTTATTCAAATCGAGGGTGCAAAGAAACAAAAAAGAAACCTTATACACAAAAAAAAATTATAGATTTTTTAAAATTTCTTTCTGCAACATTTCAAATGCTTTATTTACCGTTCTATCTATCACTTTTTCACGTGGTTGTCCAAAATTAAACTCTTCTACTATTACTTTATCCGTTGTGGCTAATGCAATAAAAACAGTTCCGACCAAGGCATCTGCCTCCCCCTTTGTCGGACCTGCATTACCAGTTGTTGCTATTGCATAATCTGTTTTCATCAATTTCTGTATTCCAAGAGCCATTTCTGTTGCAACTTGTGAACTTACAACTGAATTTCGATCAATTATTTCTTGGGAAACACCTAGAACAGAAACTTTAACATCTGTAGCATAACTCACTACACTCCCTCTAAAATAATTTGATGCTCCTGCAACTGAAGTCAATACTTCAGCAATTTTACCTCCAGTGCAACTTTCTGCAGTAGAAATAGTTTTACCCAATCGTGCTAATTGCTGTCCTAAAACAACTTCTATAGTTTCATTTTCATCAAATCCAACTATAATATCACCTATAATTTTAGCCAACAACTTTACGTTTTCATCTATTGCTTTTTCGAGAATTTCTTTATCAATTCCTCTTGCAGATAAACGTAATCGAACTCTTCCTGGAGCAGGTAAATAGGCTAATTTTATAAATTCCGGTAATTTATTTTCCCAATCTTCTATTCGTTCAGCGACCAGACTTTCTCCTTGTCCATACGTTAAAATTGTTTTGTGCAAAATATAAGGACGTTTATACTCACGTACAACTTTAGGAATGATTTCTGTTTCAACGAGATATTTCATTTCATATGGAACTCCTGGCAATGAAATATAAACCGTCTCTTCTTTTTTCATCCACATCCCTGGAGCAGTCCCAACTTTATTAAACAACACTTCACATTTTGAAGGAACTAATGCTTGATCGCGGTTCATTTGGGTTATTGGCCTTTTAAAAACACTTTCAATTAACTCTGTAACATGAGCTAAAACTTCTTTATTTTCTATTAAAACATCGTCAAAATATTCACAGAAAGTTTTTTTTGTGATGTCGTCTTTTGTAGGACCTAAACCGCCCGTTATTATAACCAAATCAACTTTATTTTGAAGTGATGAAAAAGTATTCAATATGTGATGCTTATCATCAGAAATAGAAAGCATTTCTGTAATTTGGACCCCAATTTTATCAAGTGATTTAGCTATAAAACCTGAGTTGGTATCGACTATTTGTCCAATTAAAATTTCATCGCCAATAGTAACAATGGTTGCTTTCAAAATAGAGTTTTAGATATTAGATTGTTAGAATTCTTAGAGTAAAAAGAAAAAAGTTAACCTAGAAAACAGAGAAAAAAAAAGGTTTTTTAGGGCGAGATTAAAAAGAAAATCGGGAATAACCATCATGTTGATTATTCCCGAAAAATTTTCTTCTATTTAATATCGAAATCTTTCTTGATTTCTTTAATCGCTTTGTCAATTTGATCCTGAATGCTTTCAAAAGTAGCTTCAATTTCATTTTTCTTTCCTTCAGCTCTTGTCCAAGCTTCAACTTGTAGAATTTCTTCAAAGGCCATAGTCATACCTAGTAAATCTAGGGTTGGTTTTATTTTATGAGCGTAAGCATAGGCTTGCTTATGGTCTTTTTCTTTTATTCCAATTTCAATTTGCTTCAAGTCCTGAGGAACTTCAGTAACAAAAAGATCTATAATTTGCAACACAAATTCTTCATCATTGTCAGAAAGTGCGTAAACTTTTGATAGGTTATAATTTATTGCCATTATTTAACTTGTATTCTAAATGATTTTTTATTTTCAATGTATCCTTCTAATATATCATTTGGTTTTACAGCGCTAACGCCTTCTGGTGTTCCTGTAAAAATAATATCTCCTTTTTTTAATGTGAAAAATTGAGAAACATGTGAAATCAACTCATCAATTTTCCAAATCATATGATTTGTATTTCCTTTTTGAACTACATTACCATTATTGATTAACTCAAAATTAATGTTTTCTAATGAATTAAACTCATTTATCGGATAAAAGTCACCAATTACCGCTGAACCGTCAAAAGCTTTCGATTTTTCCCAAGGAAGACCTTTTTCTTTCAACTTACTTTGCAAATCTCTTGCTGTAAAATCTATTCCTAATCCGATTTCATCATAATAGTTATGAGCAAATTTAGGTTCGATGTACTTTCCTACTTTATTTATTTTAACTAAAACTTCAACTTCATGATGCACATCATTGCTAAACTCTGGAATCACAAAGGGATGTTGTTTCAATAATATTGCAGAATCTGGCTTTAAGAAAACTACAGGTTCATCGGGCCTTTCATTTTGAAGCTCCTCAATATGTTTTACATAATTTCTTCCGATGCAAATTATTTTCATTTCTATACTTAACTTTACAAAGTAACTTTGTTTTTTAACATCTTTAACTTAATTTATTATTAAGTTTTCTTAATTTGATTCCTGTTAAAACCTTTTTAGTATATAATGGAAAGTCGGCTCCTTGAATCCAACCATAATATCCAGGCTCCTTTTCAAGAACATCCTCTACCAATTGTCCTTTGTTTTTCCCAAAAGTAAAAATTTCTTTTCCTTCATTATTCAATGCAATGAATCCTGCGAAATCAACTGATTTTTTTCGAGTAGTGAAATCAGATAACCATTTCATATCGTTATCTAAATCTTCATATCTATCCAATTGTGCCTTTAGAATTTCGTAAGTTGCCATAGTATCGGCTTCAGCTGAATGAGCATTCTCTAGGCTTGTTCCACAATAAAATTTTAAAGCAGCACTCAAAGTGCGCTCTTCTTTTTTGTGAAAAATTGTTTGGACATCTACAGAAACTCTATTTTTCATATCAAAATCTACCTCGGCACGAAGCAATTCTTCTGCCAAAAGAGGAATGTCAAATCTATCGGAGTTATATCCCGCCAAATCGGAATCTTTAATCATGTTATGCACTTGAGCGGCCAATTCTTTGAAAGTTGGTTCATTGGCTACTTTTTCATCAGAAATACCATGAACTGCTGTAGATTGAGGTGGAATTGGGATTGTAGGGTTAACCAACCAAGTTTTACTTTCTTTGTTTCCGTTGGGATACACCTTGAAAATTGATATTTCAACAATTCTATCTTTAGCAACATCAATCCCTGTAGTTTCAAGATCGAAAAAACAAATGGGTCTGTTTAATTTTAATTCCATCATCAATAATTAGGGGACAAATATAAAATAATGAACTTACCCTTTATCGATTATTTGATTTTTTTCAATCTTTAAAATAAAAAACCCTTTCACTTTACTGAAAGGGTTGATTTGTAATTATTTGAAAAATTAATACTCTCTATTGACATCAAATGCTTCTAGATATTCGGCTACTCGTTTTACAAAACTTCCACCAAGCGCACCATCTACCACTCTATGATCGTAACTGTGCGACAAGAACATCTTTTGACGAATTCCAATAAAATCACCTTCGGGAGTTTCAATAACAGCTGGCACTTTTCGAATAGCACCCAAAGCTAAAATTCCCACTTGTGGTTGATTGATAATTGGTGTTCCAAACACAGAACCAAATGTTCCAACGTTAGTAACGGTATAAGTTCCTCCTTGTGTATCGTCTGGTTTTAGTTTACCCGCTTTTGCACGGTTTCCTAAATCGTTAACCGCTTTTGCCATCCCAACCAAGTTCAATTGGTCAGCATTTTTAATAACTGGAACAATTAAGTTTCCGTTTGGCAAAGCAGCAGCCATTCCTAAATTGATATTTTTCTTTTTAATGATATAATCGCCATCCACCGAAATGTTCATTCCAGGGAAATCTTTCAATGCTTTGGCTACCGCCTCCATAAATATGGGTGTAAACGTTAGCTTTTCGCCTTCACGTTTTTCAAAAGCACCTTTAACTCTATCTCTCCATTTTACAATGTTGGTAACATCGACCTCAATAAACGATTGCACGTGTGCCGAAGTTTGTACCGAAGCCACCATATAGCCTGAAATCAGCTTACGCATTCTGTCCATTTCTACAATCTCATCACCACCATTTACAGAAACTGGAACGGCTTGGGTTGTAGGTTGAAGGTTTTGGGTTGTAGGTTTAGACACCTCAACTACGCTCGACGTGACAGTTTTCTGTGAAGATTTACGACTTTCAACAAATTTCAATATATCTTCTTTAGTAACACGTCCGTCTTTTCCTGAACCCGAAATACTTTCTAATTCAGCAACAGAAACACCTTCTGCTGCAGCAATGTTTTTCACTAATGGCGAAAAGAATTTATCAGAACCTGAAAAATCAGCTGGAGCAACAG
>CAIWKX010000029.1 GCA_903913315.1 uncultured Bacteroidota bacterium
TTAGTAAAGGAAAAACAAAAAGAAGGAGTTGTGCTAGAGCATCACAAACTTTTTATTATTTCTTTTGAAGATAAAAAAACAAACTAGGGCAGGCCAGTATGCTTACTTAATAAAACTACAATCACATCTCAAGGGTGTGATTTTTTGTTAGATTTGTTTTGAATGGATAGGGGTACATTGTACAGTGCTGGCAATTTTAATAGAATCCTAAAAAACCTCTCCTAAATTAACAAAAAAACCTCTTGAACCATCGGCTCCAATTCCATAATCTAAACAAAGATTTGCCCCAGAGTGTTTGTTCAATCGTAATCTTAATCCAAGCCCTGCACCAGGTATTGGTTTATTATAGGTGGGTGAAATATCCTTCGAAAAATATTGTGCATTTCCAAAAACTACACCGCCTAATAAACCGTTTCTACTAATTCGATAACGATATTCGCTTTCTAAATAAAACATATTTTTACCTCTAAACCTACCTTGTATATAGCCACGTCCGGTATTGTATTGATCGTCCCAGCCTGTGCTTGGCAGCATTAAATAAGGCGATGCATTTTTGCTAGTTGTAAACCAATCAAAACTCCAAAAACTCAAAACATTTTGTGAACCGGCAGGAAAATGAGTGTAGGTACGAACATCCGCTTGAACCGATTGCCAATTGGTTTGACTTCCCAATAGTGTAGAATTGCCTCGATAACTAATGTCGCAATGCCAACCTTGTTCAGGATAAATTTGATTAATACGATTATCAAACAAAAAATTAAAAACTACACCGGAAGCTACCTCACTAGTTCCTAATTTAGTTGCAATGGTATTGGAAATAGTTGGATTTGAAATATCTAAGGGTTCAATTTCCCAAAAACTATCATAATAGTAACCGATACCTAAAAAAGTGTTTTTGGCAAATTCTTTTAATACTGTTTGATGAAACTTGAATCCAGAAAAATCAATGTTATAACCAATGTATGGATCAATGTTAGCATCTAAGCCATAAATTTGAGAAGGATATTTAATATACCTGATATCGGTAATAATATTTAAATTATTATCTTTTGTCCAAATATTAGCAACAAAAGGAATGATGGATTGTTGATATTGGGAGTAAGTAAAACTAGAAGAAATACTTGATATTTTTTGATTTTTATCATCCCCAGCATAGAAGCCCAAGTTACCACTAATAATACCTGCAAAACCAGTTTGTAATGTATAACCTATTGCGGGTACAAGAGAAAGTCGCATTTTGTGAGCATCTTGTTCAGGGTCACTTGAAATTTTTCTTTTCTTTTTTAGAACCTCATAATAGATATCGGCAATGTCCTTTTCTTTAGCATTATTTTGTGCTGGTGCTGAGGTAAGCTTTTTATCGATTAATGCACCCGAATTTATACCAGTGTCTTGCGCTTGCAGAGTTAGCGAAAAGAGTAACACTAAATATAAAAAGAATAGTTTCAAAAAAAAATAGTTTAAAATTGAAAAACAATATGCAAAAATAGCAAATCAATTAGAGAGGAGTACCTTATTGTATTTTTTTTAAGTATTTTTTTATCATGAGCTCCAGTGCTGTGAATTAAATAGGAAGGTTTCTATTAAAAAGTCCAAATCAATTGCAGTTTTAATCTATATCGACTAGAACAAAAATTATAGAGACACCTCTACTTTACTCTTTTTTTTTATTTCACAATTAATTGATTGCTTCTATTTAAAATTGTTCTATTAGAATTCAGTAGGTACATCGTTTTTCATTGCCTAATGAGTAAAAGAAGTACTATTTATCACAATGTATAGTTTATATATAGTGATTTATAGTCGAAAAATTGAATAAATTGTATACATTTAAAATCGAAATGCGAGGTATAAGATCCATTAATTTATAATCTATGAAAATAGCCCTTTTTACAAATGAATTTCCGCCAAACATCTATGGAGGAGCAGGAGTGCATGTTGATTTTTTGAGTCAAGAATTAGCCAAATTAGGGCAAGTTGAAGTGCGTTGTTTTGGAAATCAACAGGAAGAAATTGGAACGATGAATGTGGTAGGAATTCAATCTTCATTAACAAAAATAGAAGGTGCAGAGCATCCTTATAGCAAAATGTTTCACAATTTGAGCAAGAATGTAGAAATGTCACAACATACGCTACAAGCAGATGTTATTCATTGTCACACTTGGTACACCCATTTGGCAGGAATAGTTTCAAGGGAATTATTGCAAGCACCTTTGATTTTAACAACACATAGTTTAGAGACGCATCGCCCATGGAAAGTAGAACAATTGGGGAACGGTTATTTTCTTTCGCGTTGGTTAGAACATCATGCTTATAACACTGCCGATGGAATAATTGCAGTAAGTGAACAAATGAAAACAGATGTTATTGAGGCTTATGGTGTAGCACCCGAAAAAGTAACGGTGATTCACAATGGTATTGATCCAGAATTTTATAAACCTACATTTAATACTGATTTGTTACAAGAATATGGTATTAATCCAGATATTCCTTTTGTACTTTTTGTAGGTCGAATTACACGTCAAAAAGGGATTTCTCAATTAATAGCAGCTGCACACTATTTTAATCCTAATTGTCAAATTGTATTGTGTGCTGGAGCACCTGATACACCTGAGATTGCAAAGGAAATAGAAGCACTTATCACCAATTTAAAAGCTACAAGAGATGGAGTTATTCTAATTTCAGAAATGCTTCCACGAGAAAAAATTAAAGTCTTGTATAGCCATGCTCGTGTTTTTGCTTGTCCTTCGTTATATGAGCCTTTCGGAATTATCAATTTAGAGGCAATGTCTTGTGAAACGCCTGTCGTAGGGAGTGCAGTGGGTGGTATTCCTGAAATTATTGTGGAAGGTAAGACAGGGTATTTAATTCCTTTAGAAAGTAACTCTCGAACCGATTTTAATCCGAAAAATCCAAAAGATTTTCAAAAAGAATTGGCGTCGAAAATAAATCTTTTACTTGAGGATGAAGACTTGGCGCATAAAATGGGAAAAGAAGGAAGACAACGAGTTTTAGAAAAATTCAGTTGGGAATCCATAGCGAAAACTACTTATAACTATTATGAAAATGTTATCAACCACTTTGAAAAAGAGAAGGCATAAAATATAACACTTATGATAAACAAATCAACATTAGCCATAATTTTAGGTGGCGGACAAGGTTCAAGATTAGCACCATTGACAGAAAGTCGTTCGAAACCAGCCGTTCCAATAGCAGGTAAATACCGATTGGTAGATATTCCCATTTCCAATTGTATCAATTCAGATATAAAACGAATGTTTGTTTTAACACAGTTCAATTCGGCTTCACTAAACCAGCATATAAAAAATACGTATCATTTTAGCCATTTCAGCACTGCTTTTGTCGATATTTTGGCAGCAGAACAAACACCTGATAATCCTACTTGGTTTCAAGGAACTGCCGATGCTGTGAGACAATGTATGAATCATTTTATGAATCATGAATTTGATTACGCTTTGATACTTTCTGGAGATCAATTGTATCAAATGGATTTCAACGAAATGATTCAAGCACATGAAAAAAGTGGTGCCAGTATTTCTATTGCTACATTGCCTGTATCATCAAAAGAAGCCCCAGAGTTTGGTATTCTAAAAACTGATTCGGAGAATTTTATCACTTCTTTTATTGAAAAACCTAACTCCAGTCTTTTGCCCGATTGGATATCTGATGTTAGTGATGAATCAAAAGCTGAAGGAAAACTATACCTAGCATCTATGGGTATCTATATCTTCAATCGTGATTTATTGGTTGAATTAATGAAGAATCCAAACACAAAAGATTTTGGAAAAGAAATTATACCTCAGGCCATTGGTAAAGAAAAAATACTAAGTTATCAATATGAAGGTTATTGGACAGACATTGGAAATATAGATTCCTTTTTTGAAGCGAATTTAGGTTTGACGGATGATCTACCTAAATTTAATCTTTTTGACAACTCGAGCAAAATATATACTCGTGCGAGAGTATTGCCACCTTCTAAAATAAGTGGCGCATCGACAATAAATAAATCGGTTATTGCAGAAGGTTGCATAATTAATGGTGTTACTATAGAGCATTCTGTAGTGGGAATTAGAAGTAGAATTGGTTACGGTTCTACTATTGTAGATTCGTATTTGATGGGTAATGATTATTATCAAAATATAGAAGAAATAAGAACTAATAGCGCTCAAGGCACCATCAACATTGGAATAGGAGAAGGTTGTTTTATTAGCAACACTATTGTAGATAAAAATTGTAGAATTGGAAATAAGGTTCAATTAAATGGCGGGAAACATTTAGAAGACACTAATACTCCTTTATATACCGTTAAAGATGGAATCATAGTGGTAAAAAAAGATGCTATTCTTCCTGATGGATTTGTTGTTTAAAAAACTGACAATTTCCTAGTGAGTTCATAAACAGCAATTCGTAAGTTAAATATAACTATAATTACATCTAAAGGCTGTGATTTTTTTGGTAGATTTGTTTTCTATCAAAGAATGCGAAAGTGGGGGGTACTTATAGTAGAACTATTACCTTATTTTACTAGAAAAAATCATTAAATGCGAGTCATATATACACCAGAAAAAAAATATTTAGAGCAACTTGAAAATTGGTTATTGGAGGAGAAAAATAACAACCTCTCCAATTTTTATCAAAATTTTATTAATGAAGAGTATACTGATGATAATTTTGTTTGTTTAGTAAATGACAATGATGAAGCCATTGGGTATATGGATTATACCTTTTGTAATGAGTATTCATCATTAAACATTGCTATTATTAAAAATGAATATAATGGAAAAGGGTATTGTAAATTATTATTTGAATCGTTAAGTGAGCATTTAGCAAGTAAAGGAACAATGGCGTTGAAATTATTTTGTGAGCCATTAAGTACAAAAATGGTTTGGATGAAACTTGGATTTCAAGAATTTAAAGAAAAGGAAAACCATCAATTTTTAAATAGCAAAAATTTTAAACTCCATTGGTTATTTAAGACCATAAAACCCTCATTAAAACCAACAATAGAGCAAAATATTGAAAATAAAATTGAATTGTGGACTAATGATGAGTATAAGATAAATGATTTTGAGAAACCCACTTACACTTGGGATATAACTTCATTGCATTCGCCTATTATTTATCCGGTGGACAGGAACTGGAAAATAAGAGTAACCCAAAATAATGAAGTTACCTATGATGGTAAAATAAAAAGATTTGGCTCAGGTTCTTTTGATATCGGTGATTTTCTAATAATTAATACATTAGAATAGAACTGTAATTATTTAAGCCACTGAGTACTAAAAGAGCCAAATAAATTACAATCACAAGGATACAATGTGATTTGCATTAGGATCAAAAATCAAAAAAAAGTTTCTACAAAAACTCTTTCAATTCAGATTTCAAAAAAGCCAAAGCAATATTCGTTGCCGATTCTCCTTCAAACAAATCTTTTAAAATAGTTTCACGCAGTTTATCCGAATTAGTTACTTCTGGATTCAAAGCTGTTTTTCTGATGTTTTGAATAATAGTATTCTTCGCAGTGACAATCATCGTCCAACATTCATCCGACACATAAATTTGTTGGGTGATATTGTGTTCGTATTCTTGTTCGATATGGTGCACCAACAATTGTTGGTAATCATTTTTATCCTCATTTAAAGGTGCAATACGCAATAACAATTTGGTGGGATTGATGCGTTCTAACAATAAGGCCAAGCGCTCATAGGCTTGCAATTTTACAGGCAACGCTTGCTTTTGATTTTCTTTCATTAAAACAAAACGTCTCTTTTGCTCATCATTTTTATAAAAAGTCTTAAGCATATAAAGTGCCACCACTCCAGTGACGATAGCAGGCAGGGTATAAAAGCCCAATTCAATAAGTTTGTCAGTATTCATTAGGGATTATAATTGTATTTGAGGTGCTTTTTGTTGGAACCAAGTTTTATCTCGGTCTAATTTATTTTCTACCGAGTATTTTTTCTCTTGCGTATTCACTGTTAATTGTCCGAAATAAGTAGTTTTTCCTTTTTCTATTTCAAAATTCATTTCCAACGGGACATCCCAAGTAGATTGCTCTTGACGGGTATTGTCATAAATTTTTATTTTTGAAAATTTATACTTTCCTGCAGCTTTTACAATAGAAAATAAATAATAGGTTTTTCCTTTTTCTTTAAAATCACCTGGCGAATTCTTATAAGTAAACTGTCCATTGATATTGCCATAATCCACAATAGAAGGCACTAAATCAGTATAAGCAAAGGTATAACCCGTATAGGTTTTGTTTTCAATACAGATAGTTCCCACTATCATTCCTTCGTTTTTACTTTCATCAAAAGTAGTTTGTAACTTTTTAGATGGAGTACTGCAGCCAATTAGGAGCAATAAGAATAAACTTAAAAGGGTAAATTTTATTTTCATAATTTCTAAAATTTGAATTTAGCAGTAAGACAAAGAAAAACAATTTTTAAGTTTGAACCAAAAAAAATAGCCTTTTAACGATAAAGTATACGTTATTAACGTGAAACTTCACATTGTAAAATCTAAACATCAAGGTCTAACCCTAAAACTTCACGTTATTTGTGCTTGTTGATAATTCTAAAAAAAATAAATTGTAATTACCCGCTAGTACCCTTAAATTTGTAACATTACATTTTATAAACCAAGTCCATAAGATCTTTCGATAATTACTTTTCAACGATGCAGAAATATATTAGTCAACTCAATCAAGCCCAACAAGAACCTGTTTTACAAAAAGACGGTCCTATGATTATTATTGCAGGTGCTGGTTCTGGAAAAACACGAGTACTCACCATGCGTATTGCCTATTTAATGAGCTTGGGCGTAGATGCGTTTTCTATTTTAGCATTGACATTTACCAACAAAGCGGCACGCGAAATGAAAAAGCGTATTGCAGATATTGTGGGAACCAACGAAGCCAAAAACCTTTGGATGGGAACGTTTCACTCGGTATTCGCTCGTATTTTAAGAAGTGAAGCTGATAAATTAGGCTATCCTTCCAATTTTACTATTTATGATACGCAAGATTCTGTTCGATTGATTTCGGCAGTGATTAAAGAAATGCAATTGGATCGTGATGTGTATAAACCTAAACAAGTATTAAGCAGAATTTCGTCATATAAAAATTCGCTGATTACTGTTAAAGCCTATCTAAACAATCCCGAATTGCAAGAGCAAGATGCGATGTCTAAAAAACCGCGTTTGGGAGAAATCTACGCCAATTATGTGGACCGTTGTTTCAAAGCAGGCGCTATGGATTTTGATGATTTATTGTTAAAAACCAATGAATTATTAAATCGTTTTCCTGATGTTTTAGCTAAATACCAAGATAGATTTCGATATATTATGGTTGATGAGTACCAAGATACCAATCACTCGCAATATCTTATCGTTCGAGCTTTGTCAGACAGATTTCAAAATATTTGTGTCGTTGGGGATGATGCTCAAAGTATCTATGCCTTTCGTGGAGCAAACATCAATAACATTTTGAACTTCCAAAAAGATTATGAAAATGTGAAAACTTATCGATTGGAGCAAAATTACCGTTCTACCAAAAACATAGTTGAAGCCGCCAATTCGATTATCGATAAAAACAAAACTAAACTGGACAAAGTCGTTTGGACAGCCAACGATTATGGTGCCAAAATAAAAGTGCATCGCAGTGTAACTGATGGTGAAGAAGGACGATTTGTAGCTGGAGAAATCTTTGAACAAAAGATGCGCAACCAAATGCTCAATGGACAATTTGCAATTTTATACCGTACTAATGCACAATCACGTGCGATGGAAGATGCGTTGCGAAAAAGAGATATTCCCTATCGAATTTATGGTGGACTATCATTCTACCAACGTAAAGAGATCAAAGATGTTTTATGTTATTTGCGTTTGGTGATCAATCCAAAAGATGAAGAAGCCTTAATACGTGTGATTAATTATCCGCATCGAGGTATTGGAGATACTACGGTTGAAAAACTTACCGTTGCAGCCAATCATTATAAACGTTCCATTTTTGAAGTAATGGAGCACATTGATAAAATTGATTTAAAACTGAATTCTGGAACCAAAGCCAAGTTGCAAGATTTTGTAACCATGATTAAAAGTTTTCAAGTCATCAATCAAAATCAGGATGCTTTCTATTTAACCGATCATGTGACTAAGAAAACCGGATTAGTTCAAGAACTTAAAAAAGATGGTACTCCCGAAGGTATTGCTCGTATTGAAAATATCGAAACCTTAATGGGAGGTATCAAAGATTTTATTGAAGGACAAAAAGAAATTGATGGCGCCCGTGGTGCTTTGTCTGAATTTTTAGAAGATGTTGCTTTGGCAACCGATTTGGATAATGATACGGGTGATGACGATAGAGTAGCATTAATGACCATTCACTTGGCAAAAGGATTGGAATTTCCGTATGTCTTTGTTGTTGGGATGGAAGAGGATTTATTCCCTAGTGCGATGAGTATGAATACTAGAAGCGAACTTGAAGAAGAGCGTCGATTGTTTTATGTAGCTTTAACTCGTGCAGAGCATCAAGCTTATTTGACATATGCACAGTCGCGATACCGCTGGGGGAAACTTACGGATAGCGAACCTTCTCGTTTTATAGAAGAAATAAAAGACGATTATTTAGAATATATTAATCCAAGTGATGCCGGAGGATATCGCTACAAACCCATGATGGACATTGATATCTTTGGAGATATTGATAAATCCAAATTGCGATTGGCCAAGCCTTCTGCTGGGACTCCTCCAAAAAAATATGGAGACGAACTTGTTGCATCATCAAATATTCGTAAATTGAAACCGGTAGCAGGTAATGCACCGACCAATTCAGGACCGAATTTATTTGACAATAAACTCACTACAGGAAATATAGTGATGCACGAACGCTTCGGAAAAGGAGAAGTCATCAGCCTAGAAGGAGTAGGAGCCGACAAAAAAGCCGAAATCCGATTTGAAGTAGGAGGAATTAAAAAGTTATTATTGCGTTTTGCAAAATTGGACGTAATTGGTTAGGTTTTTTAGAGTATATTCCTAACTTAAAAGTTGAAATCTGAAAGAAAAAAAAACATGAGTCAGTTTATAAAAATATACGAAGACAAGCCCAGCGAAGCCGCTATTAAAAAAGTGGTGGATGTATTACGCAATGGAGGATTAGTAATCTATCCTACTGATACTGTTTATGGTTTAGGTTGCGACATTACCAATACTAGAGCATTAGAACGGATTGCAAAGATCAAAGGTGTCAAATTAGAAAAGGCCAATTTCTCTTTTATTTGTAGCGATTTAAGTAATCTTTCCGATTATGTGAAGCAAATTGACACGGCTACTTTCAAAATTCTAAAACGCGCATTGCCGGGGCCTTATACCTTTATTCTTCCTGGGAATAATGATTTACCTAGAGAATTTAGAAAGAAAAAAACAGTTGGAATTCGTGTGCCTGAGAATAACATTATCATTGAAATTGTAAAAATGTTAGGTAACCCTATTGTTTCTACTTCTATTTATGATGAAGATGCTGTTTTAGAATACTCCACCGATCCTGAATTAATCTTTGAAAAATGGCAAAACCTTGTCGATTTAGTAATTGATGGTGGTTATGGAGATAATACACCGTCAACTATTATCGATCTATCAGGCTACGAACCAGAAATAGTCAGAGAAGGAAAAGGAAGTTTGGATATTTTATAAATCAAATTTATAATACAGTCCAGCTTCAATAAAAAAGCTTTGTTTTAATTCTCGTTCAGTTGTTGTTGTAGAATTTTTTGTTACTACGTTTTCATTCCCATTATTTAATTTTGTTGTTGTTACTGTAGTAGTATATATAGTGTTTTTAGGAATGGCGTAGGTTGGTGTTATAAAAAATACAAATTGTTTAGTCTGGTAACTCATTGGAACAGAAAACTCATAATCCAAAAGTGTAAATCTATTGTCATCAACCATAACAACGGCATCTACTGATGATACATTTGGATTGTTTTGTGTTTTTTTCTTTCCAAGTTTCTTGTTCAAATAGCCTTCGTAATAATATAAAGTGCTACAATTCATTGCAAATGTTGGAGTTATTTTAATTTCATCATCCCCATTCTTTATGCAAAACTCATGCTCCATTTCAATCAATAATGCAATATCAGTCTTTTGAGAAAACACAGCGTTACCTTCTACAAATAATTCTAAAAAGCCAAAATCATAATCCAGATTTCCACCTAAATTACCTTTAATATTGGAACTTAATGAAGTACTTGCTTTATTGTAAAAAGTTCTATTAGCTACCAAACTTCCAGAAAAATCATCCGTAAACTCGTACTTATAACTCATGTCAAAAGCAAAAAAATCAAATCGATGTTGCTTGGTTGCATTCAAATAATAGGCAGAAACACTAGTGCTAAAACCCTTTTTACCAAAATAACCAATAGATGGTGTAATATGTGGACTTGTAATAGAATCTTTTCTACCATTAAAAACATAATTACTCAAATAACTAGTAGAGAATTTAAAATATGATTTTTTAGGAACACTATCTTTCATTTCAGTCTGAAGAGTATCTTTCACAACCCCTTTTTTTATTTGTGCAGTTAAATGAAAAGATAAAAACAAAAAAAACAGAATGTACTTAAATAGGTTTTTGGTGTTTGAAAATAGCATGTTTTGATTATTTTAAAGTTAACAATTTTATTATTTTTCACTTATTGGACTTCCAACCCAATCGGTATTATTTTGAAGCACTTCTCCTTTCATCACAAGAGATAAATCACCAATAGTGATATCATCTTTTATTTCCGTGTTGTAAAGAATAATGGTTCTGCTACCAACAGTCACTCTATCTCCAATTTTAACTTTTCCAATTTTCATTACACGATCTTCAAATAGATGTGTTTGTGCACCACAATCTTCATTCAAAGCACAATCATCGCCAATAGAAACCATATCATATTCGGTAAAATCAGCAGTATTTAAGAAAACACGTTTACCAATTTTGACACCGAATAAACGCAAAAATATTGGCAACCAAGGTGTTCCTTTTAAGTATTCTAATATAAAGGGAGCACTTAAGGCTTCATAAGTTGCCGTTATCATTTCACTTTTCCAAACCTGAAAACTCCACATCGGATGATTACTTTCTTTGTATTTACCAATCAAAATCCATTTCATAAGTATAGGTACTACCATCACTGGGATTCCAATAAAGAATAAATAGTAAAAAGGCAATTGCAATAAAATTTTGCCAATGGATTCATTATACATCAATTCACTAGAGTAGGCAATAAAATAAATACTACTTATCAATACCACCGTTTGAGGAAGAATAATTCGGATAGATTCAATTATGGCTCTTGATAGATACATTTTCTTAGAAGGGAAAAAGGTTTTTGAAGCATCAAAGAGTTGACTGTCTTGTCGCTTTGGAATTCCAATGGCAGGAGAACCAAACCAATCGTTAAAAGCTTCCTTGTTCAATTGCGCCGCAGTAGGTGGGGTGCTTAATACACCAATAAGCATATTGCTTGATAATTCATATCCTTGAGGAATCAACGCACTATTCCCCACAAAACTATTGTCTCCAATAGTTGTTTTTTCCAAAATCAATCGTTGCCCTCTTACATCAAATTCTCCTAAAGTTACAGCATCTGCTATAAAAGATCGATCTCCAATTTCAAGCAAGGGATGGGTGACATTACTTGCAGTAGATATCTCCGTGTTATTTCCAATTTTTGCACCAAGCGCTCTAAAGTAATTAGAGATAAATATAGTAGCATACATAGGATGCAACACAATCAATGAAAGTGAGTTTAACTGTTCTACAAACCATTTCTTTACATATACTCGGCCATAAACCGGATATACTCCTGGTTTAATATTTTTTTGAAGTATTCTACATAAAAGTATGTTTAAAGAAGCAAACATTAGTATATAAATTGCACTTAAAATAGGGGTCATCCATAAATAGTAAAACTCAAATTCTCCTGCAGCATTATCCAACTCGGTAATGGCTATAATAGTTGGAATTAAGGGAATTAAGATAAAAATAGGAAATAACAATAGTAATATGGAATACAAAAACTTATGATAAAAGAGTCTTTTCTTTGTAATAATCAAAGGTTCTAAAAAATCTTTTTCGCTTCGAGTTTCAACTAATTTTGACGGACTTCCTTTCCATACTTCGGCACGACCAATAGTATTCCCATGTTCTAAAAGACTTAAATCTTGCAATTCACCCCAATCTTCTATTGTAGTATTTCCTTCAATGACGGAACTACTCCCAATATAAGCATGGTTTCCAATAATAATCTTTGATAAAATAAAATAACCGTTTTCGATGATTGCATTATCCAAAACAACATTTGAACTTATACTTACATCTTTCTTTATAGTTACTAAATCTTCAGCCCCAATAGTCATATTACTCAACTGAGCATCATCTTCAATTGTAACTCCCATTAATCGCATGTAAATGGGATATAATGGTGTTCCATTAAGGAATTGGGTAGGAACTATCTTTTGAAAAGTCGTGACAAACCACCATCTAAAATAGTAGCTCCCCCAAAGCGGATATTTACCTTCTTTAAATTTTCCAATAACAATCCACTTAATAGCAATTCCCAATCCAATAAATAGAGGAGGAATAATAGAAAACATCAGAAACGCAACGATGGCAGCAGTAAAATGGCTTTCTTTTTCTAATAATGTAAAATAATAAGCCAAATACGGAATAAAGATTTCAGAAGCTAAAAATCCAAAAATAAGCACCAATGAAACTGTTTGTGCTAACCAACATAGATAATAGTTTTTGTTGGATACTTTAGTAAAATCTTTTTTGGTTTTGGCTTCTTTTTTAACTTCAGCTTCCCATTTATTTACTAATACCGACAATGGTCTTGATTGATAAACATCTTTTAAGGAAGCATGTGTTACTTTACCTTCATCTCGCATTTTGCTTACAAATGAAGCAGCTAAAAGTGAATGTCCTCCAAGATCCGTAAAAAAGTCGCTTTCTAAATTGATGTCGTCTTTTATAAAGATATTTTTTAAAACCTTAATCGTTTTGGTTTCAATAGAATCGGATTCCGAGATATTATTTTCTGTTGAGGTATTGGCAAAATAATTATTAGGTGTGGGCAATTGCTTTCTGTCAATTTTACCACTCGATAATCGTGGTAATTCGTCCAATTTAACTATCGTTAACGGCACCATATAAGAAGGTAACTTTAGTGCTAATTGTTCTTTGATAAAAGCTTCATCAAAAACAAAATCTTTGCTAACAACTACATATCCGGTTAATTGCTCTTGATCATTGGCATCTTTTTTTAAAGCAACTGCTGCTTGAAGTATTCCAATTTGGTCATTTAATAAACTTTCAATTTCGCCCAATTCAATTCTAAATCCTCTTAATTTAACTTGACTATCAATACGACCCACAAAGTGAATGTTTTGATCACTATCCATATAGGTCGCGTCACCTGTTCTATAAATCATAGCACCTGGTAAAGCATGTAGGGAATCATTTTTAGGAAGAAATTTTTCTTTGGTTAACGCTTCTAAATTTAAATAACCATTGCTAACTCCAATTCCAGAAACAATTAATTCTCCTGATTGACCAACAGGCACAGGATGCATGTTTTCATCCACTACAGCCAATCCATAGTTGGCAAGCGGTTTACCAATGGTAATAGGGTCACCCTTTTTTAATTTGGCAAAAGTGGCACTGACCGTAGTTTCAGTAGGACCATACGAATTATAAAAATCGCGACCTTCCTTGGCCCATTTGTTTAAAACTTGGGGCGTACAAGCTTCACCACCAGCATTGATGATTCTCAATTTAGGCAAATCAATGGCCTCCATTACCGCCAATAAACTTGGCACAGCATGAAGTACTGTGATTTCATTTTCTAATAAAATCGTACTTAACTCATCAATGGACTTTGAGGTAACACTATCGGCAACCCATAACGTTGCACCTACTAAATAACTCACCCATGTTTCTTCACACCACATATCAAAGGAAACCGAAAACCCTTGGTACACCTTATCCTTTTCATGGACATTAAGAAGTGAATTTTCAGAACGAACCAAATGACATATATTTCTGTTAGTAATAGGAATTCCCTTGGGTTTCCCAGTACTTCCTGACGTGAACAGCACGTAAGCATAAGTGTCAGGGTCTAAAGTTACAGTGTCTAAAACAGTATGCTTGCCTTCTTCAAAAGTTATTTCATTGATAACAGTACAAGAATGATGGAAAGGTCTCGACGTAATGATAAAATCAGATTGAATATCTTGCAATACGGACACCACTCGCTCTTCAGGCATATCATAATCTAATGGAACATAAGTACCGCCACATTTTAAAATAGCTAAAATAGCCACGTGAAGTTCAATGCCTCTTTCCCACCACACAAGGCAAGGGCTTCCTTTTTTTAACCCTTTTGATTGTAATATATATGCTAAATTAGTCGACCATTCGTCTAAAATTTTATAACTAATTTGTTTGCCGTTAAAATAAAGTGCTGTTTTTGAAGGATGTCTTTCAACCGTGCTCTTAAATATAGTAACTAATGTTTCTTCTACAAAAAAATCTTGACGTTCCTCGCCAATTATCAAACTTAATTCTTCCATAGTATATTTATAATATTATTGCTTTTTTTATCAATTAGATAGGAGTGCAATATATATATTTGTTTTAAAATTAACAAGGTGTTGGAGATTTATAAAAAAATGAATAGTACTCCCTTGAGTACCGACGAAATTAACATAAAAATTGAGTTACTTCCACAGTTCTTGCAAAATAAAATTTCTAGCTATACTAGTAATCAAAAAAAACAGCAACGATTAGAAGGGATTGACCTCATAACTGCCGTTTTAAGAAATAATCAAATGGATGAAAATTATATTCATTCCATTTATTACAATGATTATGGAAAACCTTTCATTAGTAATGACTTTGATTTTAGTCTTTCTTATTCGCAAACGAGCATCGTTTTAGGGTTTATTAAAAAAGGCTTTATTGGAGTTGACGTGGAATGCATTAAACCGATTGATTGTTTTATATATAAGGACTATCTAACTACTAAAGAGTGGGCATTTTTAACTCATAATTCATTTAGTCCGACTACTTTTTTTCAGCTTTGGACACGTAAAGAAGCAGTAGTTAAAGCCATTGGTAAAGGTGCTTTTCTAGATTTTAATTTGATAGAAGTTTTAGAAAATAGCATTACTCTTGATAATATAGTATTGAATCTAACGACCGAGTTTTTTGAAGGTTATTGTTTGTCAGTGGCTAGTTGTAAAAAGTGATTGATGATTTTGATGTCTATTTTTATAAAAATGAATTATTGCTAGATTTTGCTTCATAACCTATTTCAAACACTTAATGTGTAGCAGTAATTTTATATATTTGAAATCAATTGAAAAACCCGTTGGATAGTAATTATCTTAAGGCGTATTTAATAATTAATCCTTTCGCATCAAGTTTAATCTTCTGACATTTGCAAAAATTAAATAATGATAAAAATAAACCTCACTTTATTTAAATTAGTAGCACTTTTGTTGCTGTCATTATTCACCAGTAAAGCTAATTCTCAAAAATTTGATATAAATACCTTGCGTGATATCAATCTAAAAAGAGATAAATCATTGGATCCCACTTTTAAGTTTTTTACGAATAGTGTAGTGCCTGTAACTATTGGAGCCCCTTTAGTAATTTATGCTGTAGGCTATCTAAATAAAGACATCGATTTAAAAAGGAAAGGAATTTATATTGGCGAAACTTTTTTGGTTAATGCTTTTGTAACTACGGCTTTAAAATATTCGGTTAATCGTGCTCGACCTTATGTGACCTATGCCGAAATTGATAAACAAACCTCTGGAGGAAGTGGTTCCTTTCCATCAGGGCATACTTCCGACGCGTTTGCTACTGCTACTTCATTAAGTATTGCCTTTCCAAAATGGTACGTGATAGCCCCTTCCTTTATTTGGGCAAGTGCCGTTGGCTATTCTAGAATGGATTTGGGTGTACATTATCCAACGGATGTCTTTGCTGGAGCTATTATTGGTAGCGGTTCTGCTTATTTTTGTTATAAATTAAACCATTGGATGAATAAAAAATCAAATAAAAGTATTTTCTTTGAAGAAAATAAGAAAGAAGTAACAACGCATTAATTAAAAAACAAACAACAATTTACAACATTTAATTACTTATAAACTTATGAAAAAATCAATTTTACTAATCGCTTTAGCTTTTAATTGTGCAGCGGGCTTCTCACAAAATCATCATGTTTCTAGAAAAATAAGTGTGCCTGGGGATGACGGTTGGGATTATCTAGCCGTTGACAACATAAATCAGCATTTATTTATTTCTCATGGAACCGTTGTGAATGTAGTTGATTTAAAAACGGATAAAACCATTGCTACTATTCCCGATACCAAAGGGGTACACGGAATTGCTATTGCAAACGATTTGAACAAAGCGTTCATCACCGATGGAAAAGACAATGCTGTTACTATAGTGAATCTAACCACTTTTGCTCTTATTGAAAAACTAGCTATTGAAGGACAAAGACCTGACGCCGTTTTGTATGATCAATTTTCGCATAAAGTATTTACCTATAATGCTAAAACCACCGATGCCACCGTCATTGATGCCACAACAAACAAAGTGGTTAAAACCATTCCGCTAGGAGGGAAACCTGAGTTTTCGGCTACGAATGGCAAAGGATTAATCTACGTAAATATTGAAGATAAGAATGAAATTAAAACGATTGATGCTACTAAACTTGAAGTGGTAAA
>CAIWKX010000030.1 GCA_903913315.1 uncultured Bacteroidota bacterium
ATCCTTGAGCATTTTTTTTCTCCCATGTTATAAGCTTTCTATAGCATATGAGCCAGTAGTATCAACTTACCAAAAACTGTTCCCTAAATTGTCACAATTCGTGCAGATACATCAACTCATTTTAACGATTTATTAGCCATTCTTTTTGTGAGCCGCTAGGTAGGTAGCGGTTACCGTGAGAAAGAGGCTACAAAGCGTTAAAATGGCCTTGATTATGGTTTGTTTTGCCCAACCAGGTATCCTTTCTTCTTCTCCGGCCAAATGTTGTTCTTAAAATGCAAATTTAACTTAATTTGAGTTGGTATCATTTTGTCACCGACTGAGGTAATGGTTTTTATTTCTTCTTGGGATAAATGTTTTTTCCAATCGTTTAATGCTATTTCGTAAGCTTCTTCTTCAAGTTTTGCTAGTCTTTCTGCTTCTGCTTTTTTACGTGTCACAAGTTCTTCCTGAGCTATTTCTTGCAGGGATTTATAATTACTTTCAACCCAAGCTTGACCTTTTCGCAAAACTCCCATCAACACATTTATTGGGTTTGGGTATTGTTTTGTTTTTGGATTATTCAAAAGGCCAAAAGAAAAATGCTTAATTGATTCTTCGACTAGCTCTGGGGTATTAAAATTAAAAAGCTGTCTAAGGTGGCTTTCAGAAAACCCAATATCTTGTAAGAGATCTAAATTTACGTTCCTCCATTCTTCGGGTAGCTCGTTTCCGTTAGTAGTAGTATTTTTATTATTAATATAACTACTACTACTAGAGAGGCTTGTCTCTAGTTGTGACTCTACTTTGTCTCTACTTTGTCTCTGGTTTGTCTCTAGTTTCTGTTCAAATTTTGAACATTGTCTCTGGTTTGTCTCTACTTTGTCTCTAGTTTTTTCGCTTATCAAGATCTCTTGGAACATTAGTTCTGGAATAGTATAGGTCACCCATCCTCCCCTACCATTTTTCACATAATTTCTACTTATAATACCTTTTTGTGTTAAACGTTGAATTGTTTTTTTTATGCTAGAAACAGGTGATTTTAACGTTTCAACCAAATAACTCATAGATAAATGTTTTGTTGTAGCCGCCCTATTCGCGTTACATTCATCATAAATAAAAAGAACCACCTTACGTTGTAGGCCAACGAGACTTGAGAAGGTTGTCTCCACTTTGTCTCTAGTTTTAAAAGTTGTCTCTAGTTGTGACTCTACTTTGTCTCTACTTTGTCTCTGGTTTGTCTCTAGTTTGTCTCTAGTTTGTCTCTGGTTTGTCTCTAGTTTGTCTCTACTTTGTCTCTGGTTTGTACTAGGTTGAATTTCATCCATTTTTATGTCATCGTCATGATTCATAAAGTTATCTTCCTTGAAATGTAAATTTTGATGGGAGTTTTTTTCCTCAACAGCCGCTGTAACCAAAACTTCCATGATCAGCGGTTGAGAGGTTGTCTCTAGCTTCTCAGCTTCTTCAGGAGAAAAGTCTTTGCCTTGATACCATGGCTTATGATCGTGTGTAGTAGGGGCATGACGAGAAATAGGTTGCTTAATTTTGGGATTTAATTTCGCTCTTTTTTCTACCTTTTTATGAATTTTTTCTAATAATTCGTCTGCGTACATTTATTTTTTATTATCCTTAAAGATATTAAGTTCTTTTAAAAGGGCGCTCATTATTTCAAAAAGTTCTTTGCCATTTGCAACCGCTCCGATACGAACCTTATTTGTGGTGGTTTCTCTTATTTTGGCACAATCTTTGATTGTAAGTTTAGAAAGAATGTCTGGGTATAATTGACTTATTTTTGCAAACATATCTATATTGCTAGTTTGATTTTGAAAAAACTTATTTAGGATTATTGATATTTTAGGATTAGATTTAACTTTGTAAGATTCGCGAATTCCGTTAATATCTTCTAAAAACATATCGATACCAATCATAGAAAATTCATCAGCACATGCGGGAATTATTAAATGATCACCAGCCTTTAAACAAAGACAAAATATAGAATTTAAGGTTGTTAAACTAGGCGGCGTATCTACTACAATAACATCATACTTAGATCTTAAATATGACAGGCATAATAAATTAAACCACGTTAAATAATGTTTCGGGGTTTGAGTGGATAAAGTTTTTTGAATTAGACTGTTTTTTAATGATGAAGGTATAATATCTAAAGTAGGATGGATGTTTATTATTATGTCTTGAATAGCAGCCTTTTTATCTATTACATCTGCAAAGACTGGTGGACTAGCCTTTATATTATCAAATTGTTGAGTTAAATTTGCTTGAATATCTAAATCAATGGCGCAAACTTTTAAACCTAACATTGATAAAGTTTCGACTATTAAATATGCTAAAGTAGTTTTACCAACACCCCCTTTTAAATTACCAATGTAAATTATTTTTCCGCTTGCTGGATTAAATTGATCTTCAATTATTTTTTTTACTTGATCGGGCATTAATAAAATTCTGTTTAAAGAACCCCTTAATATTTTTTTATTTTTCAGTAAAGTATTTACTCTTGCATTAAGAGTGGCTGGAGCTAGCCCCACCAATTTACTAACTTGTGATAAAGCAAAAGTACAACTAATCATCTTCTTCCCCTTTTTAAATACTTTTTATCAAAACCTAAGCTACTCATTAAAAATGATAACTTTTAAAAAATTAAAAGTAAACGCACGCTTGTAAATAAACTTATCCACAAAATCTTTTAATAACCTTGTGGATAAACCTACCGTTTGCTGAAATTTCCGAGATTTCCTCGGTTGTTCAAAATTTGAGCAGTTGCTTACCGTCAACTACTGGTAGATTGCTAACTTATCGGCATGTTTAAGCTATACTTTATTGAAAATATAAAAAAAGGGAGATAAGATTTTATGACAAATTATTTATTAAATGCTCAGCTTACAAATTTATTATTGTTTCCTTTTCTTTTTTTAAAAGAAGAATTAGAGGCAATATTAATAGGAAAACATCCGACTAGAAGTATATTTA